>JAIXZK010000270.1 GCA_027489695.1 Sphingomonadales bacterium | reverse complement strand
GTCATCCTGTGCGTCGGCGAGACCATCGGGCAGCGCGACGCCGGCAGCGCCGAGGCCGTGGTGGCGGCGCAGCTCGATGGCTCGCAGCCCGACGATCCCGCCGGGCTGATCATCGCCTATGAACCGGTCTGGGCGATCGGCACCGGCCGCACGCCGACCGCAGGCGATGTGGCGGCGATGCACGCCCATATCCGCGCCCGCCTGGTGGCGCGCTTCGGCGCGGCCGGCGCCGCGGTGCGCATTCTCTATGGCGGCTCGGTCAAACCCGAGAATGCCGCCACCCTGCTGGCGGTCCCCGATGTCGGCGGCGCGCTGGTCGGCGGCGCCAGCCTGACCGCGGCAGGACTGATCGCAATTGCCGAGGCCGCCGGCTGATGCCAAGCTGTGGCGTGATCGGAGCCATTCGCATGATAGATCGGGTCGCCGCGCTCTGGCTGTCGCTGCTGGCATTGCCGGCCTTGGCGCAGCCCGTCCCGGCCGCACCTGCCGTCCCGCCGGCCGCGACGGCGCCGGCGGACCGTTCGGAAGCCGGTTTCGACGAACAGCTGGTGCTGGCTGACCGACTGATCCGCGAAGGCAAGCCGCAGGACGCCATCGATCGCCACCTCGATCCCATCCTCGCGCATTACGAGACGAAATGGCCAGCGAGCGGCAAGCGCGTCTACAGCGCCCGCGGTGCGGCAGTAACGCTGCTGTATTTGCTGATGGCGGCGAAGGACAAGGTCGCGGCGGTCGCCCTCGACGACAAATGGGCAAACGCTGTTTATATGAAGGCGTTTGCCCTCGTCGATCTGGGCCGCCTGGCCGATGCCGAGGCCCTTTACCGGCGGGGCCTGGCGCTGTCGCCGCTCGACGCGCGCTTCCTTTGCGAAATCGGCAATCTCCAGCAGCAGCGCCGCGATTGGGCGGCGGCACTAGCGACCTTTACCGAGGCCGAGTCGGCGGCCGACGTTTCACCCGAGGAAATCCGTACCAAGGAGCTGACACGTGCGCTGCGCGGCCAGGGCTTTGCGCTGATCGAGATGCAGCGCCTCGACGAGGCGGAGGCACGGTATCGCCGCTGTCTCCAGCTCGACGCCGGCGACCGCAAGGCGAAGCAGGAACTCGACTATATCCGTCAGCAGCGCCAGGGCGCCGGCGCGCCGCCGCCGGTGACATGATCGGATACAGCATCTCCCTTCGCCGCCGCCCGGGTGCAGGTTGCCCTTGCCCCATCGCGTCGCTACATGGCGCGGGCCTTGCCTGCTGCGAAAGTCGTCCGTGCTCACCACCTTCTTCCTTGTTGTCCATACCCTGATCGCGCTGGCGCTGGTCGGCGTCATCCTGCTGCAGAAGTCCGAAGGCGGCGGCCTTGGCATCGGCGGCGGCACCGGTGGCGGCCTGATGACGGCGCGCGGCGCGGCCAATCTGCTGACGCGGTCGACCAGCGTGCTGGCGGCCATGTTCGTTGGCACCTCGATCCTGCTCGCCGTGCTCGCCGCCGGCAACAGCGGGCCGAAGAAGGTCGATACCAGCCTGGCGCGCACTGCGACGGCGCCGGCAACACCGCCCGCCGGTTCCGGCGCGCCGGCGGCGCCGCTGCCCGGTCTGCCCGGCGCGCCGGCCCCCGCCGCGGCGCCGGCGGCTGCTCCCGCCACGCCTCCGGCCGACGCCGGCGTGCCGCTGGCGCGCTGATCGGGCATGGCGCCGGCGGGGCGCGAACTCGGCGCGAAACAGCCCGGCGTCATCCGCCAGATCGTCGGCGGCTCGGCGGGCAACCTCGTCGAATGGTTCGACTGGTACGCCTATTCGGCCTTCGCGCTTTACTTCGGCCCGCGCTTCTTTCCGGCCGAGGACCCCGTCGCCAGCGCGCTGAGCACCGCCGCGGTCTTCGCCGTCGGCTTTCTGATGCGGCCGATCGGTGGCTGGCTGCTCGGCGCCTATGCCGATGCCCATGGTCGCAAGGCGGCGCTGACCCTGTCGGTCACCCTGATGTGCGCCGGCTCGCTGCTCGTCGCCGTCGCGCCGACCTATGATGATGTCGGCATCGCGGCGCCGATCCTGCTGCTGGTGGCGCGGCTGGTGCAGGGCGTCTCGGTCGGCGGCGAATATGGCGCGTCCGCCACCTTCATGGCCGAAGTCGCCGAGCCGCACCGCCGCGGGTTCCTCGCCAGTTTCCAATATGTGACGCTGATCGGCGGGCAGTTGCTGGCGCTCGCCCTGCTCATCGTCATGCAGGCCAGCCTCGACGAGGCGGCGCTCAACGACTGGGGCTGGCGGGTGCCGTTCGTCGTCGGCGCCGCTTGCGCGGTGCTGGTGTTCTGGCTGCGGCGCGGTCTCGTCGAGACCGCGGCTTTCGCCAACCACAAGCCCGACGGCCAGCGCGGCCTCACCCGCCGCCTGCTTGCCCATCCGCGCGCCCTGGCGACGGTGTTCGCGCTGACCGCCGGCGGCAGCCTCGCTTTCTATACCTTCACCACCTACATGCAGAAATATCTGGTACTGTCAGCGGGTTGGACCAAGTCCGAGGCCACCAATGTCTCGGCTGCCGCGCTGCTCTGCTATATGGCGGCGCAGCCATTCTTCGGTTGGGCGTCGGACCGGATTGGCCGGCGACCGCTGCTGCTGGCGTTCGGCATCGGCGGCACGCTGTTCACCGTGCCGGCGCTGCAGGCGATCGCGGTCGCCGAATATCCCTTCGGCGGCTTCCTGCTGATGCTGGCGGCGCTGCTGGTGCTGAGCTGCTACACGGCGATTTCCGGTGTGGTGAAGGCGGAGATGTTCCCCGCCGAAATCCGCGCGCTCGGCGTTGGCCTGCCCTATGCGCTCGGCGTCGCCATCTTCGGCGGCTCGGCCGAATTCGTGGCGCTGGCCTTCAAGGACGCCGGCATCGAGAGCGGCTTCTTCTGGTATGTGGCCTTCATGTGCGGCGTCGCGCTGGCGGCGGCCTGGTCGCTGCCCGATACCCGCGCCAACAGCCGCATCGAGGATGCGTGAGATAAGCCTGGCCGAAGCGCTGGCGCTGCTGCGCTGGCCCGGCCATCGCGTTCGCCTCCACGCCGTCCGTGCCGGGCGGGCGCCGTCATGGCCGTTCTACAGCGATCCGGCGACCGGGGCGGCGGCGCGCGGCCGCGAATATGATCTGGATGGCGGCCGGCGCTGGCGGCTGATCGTCACCGCCAGCGGCCATTATCTGGCGCGCCACATCTCGCCCCGAGATTTCGAATATTGGCGGATCACCGACTGGCCGGGCTGAATCGCCACCTGGTTGCCGTTGACGCCTGATTCGCTGTCCCGCTCATGCCGAGCGCAGTCGAGGCACGCCCGGACGGTCCGGACGTGCCTCGACTGCGCTCGGCATGAGCGGGGTTGGTGGGCGGGGCGGGATGGCCTCTCACCCCAACTGTCATCCCGGGCTTGACCCGGGACCCAGCTTGTTTCGCACGGGACGGCACGTGGGCCGGAAGGAAGCTGGGCCCCGGGTCAAGCCCGGGGTGACAGGGTGGGAGAGGCCGCCCCCCGCCGCACGTCCACCAAATCGCCATTTTCTCCACAGGCAATTTCCCGCCCCCACTGGCGCAAGCCCCCGCCTTTCCGCTAAGCCCATTCTCCCATGACCCGGTTCATTTTCATCACCGGCGGCGTGGTCTCATCGCTCGGCAAAGGGCTGATGGCGGCAGCGCTCGCCGCGCTGTTGCAGGCACGTGGCTTTCGTGTCCGCATCAAGAAGTTCGATCCCTATCTCAACGTCGATCCGGGAACGATGTCGCCGTACCAGCACGGCGAGGTCTATGTGACCGACGACGGCGCCGAGACCGACCTCGACCTCGGCCATTATGAGCGCTTCACCGGCGTGCCGTCGCGGCAGAGCGACAATATCACCTCGGGCCGCGTCTATCGCGACATCATCATGGCCGAACGCCGCGGCGATTTCCTCGGCGCGACGGTGCAGGTCATCCCGCACGTCACCGATGCCATCAAGGCCTTCGCCCGTGCCGATACCGAGGATCTCGATTTCGTGCTGTGCGAGATCGGCGGCACCGTCGGCGACATTGAAAGCCTGCCGTTCCTCGAAGCCATCCGCCAGATGGCCGCCGATATCGGCCGCAACAATGTCTGCTACATCCATTGCACGCTGATCCCCTATCTGGCGGCGGCGGGCGAACTGAAGACCAAGCCGACGCAGCACAGCGTCGCGCAGCTGCGCGGCATCGGCATCCAGCCGCAGGTGCTGGTCTGCCGGTCCGAACATCCGCTGCCCGAGGGCGATCGCGCCAAGATCGCGCTGTTCTGCAACGTGCCCAAGGAAGCGGTGATCTCGGCGCTCGACGCGCCCAGCATCTATGACGTGCCGATGCAATATCATGAGCAGGGGCTCGACGATCAGGTGCTGGCGGCGTTCGGGCTGGAAGCGACGCCACCGCCGCGGCTGACCCGCTGGGACGACATCTCGGAACGCCTGCACAATCCGGAAGGCGAAGTCTCGATCGGCGTCGTCGGCAAATATACGGGCATGAAGGACGCCTACAAGTCGCTGACCGAGGCGCTGGTCCATGGCGGCATCGCCAACCGGGTCAAGGTCAACATCCGCTGGCTGGATGCCGAGGAATTCGAGGGCCAGGACGTGGCGGCGCGGCTGGAGCCGATGCACGGCATTCTCGTCCCCGGCGGCTTTGGCGAGCGCGGGTCGGAAGGCAAGATCGCCTCGGTGCGCTTCGCCCGCGAACGCGACGTGCCGTTCTTCGGCATCTGCCTCGGCATGCAGATGGCGTGCATCGAGGCGGCGCGCAATCTTGCCGGCGTCGATGGCGCCTCGACGACCGAATTCGGCCCGACCGACGAGCCGGTGGTGGGCATGATCACCGAATGGATGAGCGCCGAAGGCCTGCAGACCCGCCAGGAAGGCGGCGATCTTGGCGGCACCATGCGATTGGGCGCCTATGAAGCGCAGCTGTCCGGCAACAGCGTTGCTGCCGCCATCTATGGCGCGCCGGTGATCAGCGAGCGGCATCGCCACCGCTATGAAGTCAACGTCCACTACCGCGAGCGGCTGGAAGCGGCGGGGCTGATGTTCTCCGGCATGTCGCCCGATGGCCTGTTGCCCGAAATCGTCGAGCGGCCGGATCACCCCTGGTTTGTCGGCGTGCAGTTCCACCCGGAGCTGAAATCGAAACCGTTTGATCCGCATCCGCTGTTCGCCGGGTTCATCGCGGCGGCGCTGCGGCAGAGCCGCCTGGTCTGAACGCAGCGGCCGGCGTCGTGCGCCGGCCGCCCGCAACCGCTTCCGATCCTTCCTGCAATACTCGCGTTGCCGCCCGGGCCGGCCGCGGTGGTGTGTCCGCGCGTCCGCACTGCGACGCGGCTCGTCGCGCAAGCGTCATGAACAATTGACACTCTTTGCTGTTGCGATATCTTGACACATGCGTGGAAAGGTCGCGCTCCGGCGACTGTTCGGTTGGTCGTCGGCCAAGACCCGATGCGCAGGTGTTACCGGCGGCCATGGACGCCGGTGGGGCCGTGCCGGGAGTCGGGACACTTTCTGTACGGTTTGATCTGTGTGTCTCGAAAGGGGATGACGCAATGTCAGAAGACAGTGAGAAAGTATATCCAACCGGCTTGACGCCGAAACAGGCGGAAGAAATCCAGGACGGCCTCATGTGGGGCACCCGGATTTACTTCGGGATCGCGATTTTCGCGCATATCCTCGCCTATCTTTATTCACCCTGGCTGCACTAAGGCGGAGGCAAGACCATGAAAGAAGGACGTATCTGGTTGTATGTCAACCCGACAGTCGGCTTGCCGCTGTTCTTCCTCGCCTTCATCACGGCTTCGCTGCTGGTGCACGCTTCCATCCTGACCAACACCACCTGGATGGCTGCGTTCTTCCAGGGCGCTGCTGCGGAAGCGGCTCCCGCCGCCGCCGCGCCGGCTGCTGCCGCGCCGGAAGCTGCTCCGGCCGCTGCGCCGGCCGCCGATGCCATGGCGGCACCGGAAGCCAAGTAATCGCCCGCCGCCACGGCGGTGCTCGATTGCCATTTCGGGAGAGGCCGGGATCCTGCGATCCCGGCCTTTTTCGCGGGCCTCGCCCGCGCTAGGCGCGCCGCACCCGCAGCAGCGGCCACATCGTCGCCAGCGTGACGAGCAGCAGCACGATCTCGATGGCATAGACCGTCACATAGCCGGTCGCCGCCGGCGGCCAGGGCAGAGTCATGCCGGCAGGATGGCCGATATCGCGCAGCAACCCGCCCAGCGCCGCGCCGAGGCCCGCCGCCGTCGCCTGCGCCGCGCCCCAGCTGCCCAGCGCCAGGCCGATCTGGTCCTTCGGCGCGAAATGCATCGTCGCGGTCAGCGTGCCATGGCCGAACAGCCCGCCGCCGAAACCGATCGCCGCGACGCCGATGACGAACAGCGCCACCCCTTGCAGCGGTGCCGCGACGATCACCATGGCAAAGGCCGGCACGCCGATCACGGCACCGATCACCGCCATGCGGAACGGATCGAAACCGCGGCTGAGGATGCGCGACGCCAGCGCGAAACCGATCAGGCCGCCGCCGGCGAAGGTCGCCGTCAGCCAGGTGGTCTCGCCGACGCCCAGCCCGAGGATCTGCCCGCCATAGGGTTCGAGCAGGATATCCTCCATGCTGAACGCCAGCGTGCCGAGCGCGACGGCGACCAGCCGGCGGATGGCGTGTGGCTGCGCGGCATAAAGCGCCCAGGCCTGGGCGAAGCTGCGCCCGGTCGGCGCCGGCCGGTTCGGCTGGCGCGCCTCCTGCTTCCACAGCGCCGCGAAGTTCAGCGCGAAGGTGATGACGGCGGTCGCCTGGATCACCTGGATCAGCCGGCCATGGCTGAAATCCGCCAGCACCGCACCGAACAGCAGCGCCGAAACGATCATGCCGATCAGCAGCATCGAATACATCAGCCCGACGACATTGGGCTGGGCGCTTTCCGGCGCCTGGTCGGTGGCCAGCGCGAGGCCCACGGTCTGGGTGATGTGCACCCCGGCGCCGACCAGCAGGAAGGCGATGCCGGCGCTCAATTGCCCGATCCATGCCGGCGCGCTGCCCGATTGGCCGGCGCCGGCCAGCACCAGCAGCGCGAACGGCATCATCGCGAGGCCGCCGAACTGCAGCATGGTGCCGCGGAAGATGAAGGGGATGCGCCGCCAGCCGAGCGCCGACTGGTGGGTATCGGACCGGAAGCCGATCAGCGCCCGGAACGGCGCGAACAGCAGCGGCAGCGCCAGCATGACGCCAACCAGTGTCGCCGGCACGTTCAGCTCGACAATCATCACGCGGTTGAGGGTGCCGACCAGCAGTACCAGCGACACCCCGACCGAAACCTGGATCAACGAGAGGCGCAGCAGCCGCGACAATGGCAGATCATCGGTGGCGACATCGGCAAAGGGCAGCACGCGGCTGCCCCAGCCCATCCACATCGCCATGATGCGGCGGTTGACGGGGCCCAGCGGCCGCGCCGCCGCCGCTGTTCCCCTGGTGTCGCCCGGGATTGTCTTGCTGCCGTCGTTCATGGTTGCCGGACGCGTCACCCCCCTGGCTGCGACCGCTGGTCGCAGCACTCCCGGCGGCAGATGACCCCCGCGCCGCGGCTTTTGCAAGCATTCTGCGTCGAACCGCCATGACGGCGGCGCGCCCGCCCGCCGCCGGGACCATCGCGCGGCTGCGGCGTTTGCCATGCCGGATGGCGGTTGCTAGATGCCCGCCGCCTGTTGACCTGCGTAAAAAGAGGCCGTTTCCGCATGACCGCCATTCTCGGCCTCAATTTCTTCCACGCCGATTCGGCGGCCTGTCTCGTCGTCGACGGCAAGCTTGTCGCCGCGGTGGCGGAGGAACGGCTCGGCGAACGCTACAAGCATTCGCCGGAATTTCCCGAACATGCCGTGCGCTACTGCCTGGCCGAAGCCGGACTGCGCCTGTCCGACGTCACCCATGTCGCCATGGCGCGCGACACCGGCGCCAACGCCGCCGCCAAGCGCAACTATGTGCTCAGGAACCCGCGCACCGGCGTCATCGCCGCGCTCGAACATCTGTCGCGCCGCCGCAAGAGCGCCGGGCTCGTCGAGCAGCTCGCCGGCGTGATGGGCGAGGACCCCGCCGCCCAGCGCTTCGAATTCGTGCCGGTCGAGCACCATCTCGCCCATATCGCCAGCGCCTATTATGTCTCGCCCTTCGATGGCCTGACCGCCGGCTTCTCCTATGACGGCTCGGGCGATTTCGCTTCCGCGATGCTGGCACGCTGCGAAGGCAATCGCATCACCCCGCTCGGCAAGGCGCTGCTGCCCGACTCGCTGGGCTTCTTCTACACCGCCATCTGCCAGTTCATCGGCTTCGATCGCTTCGGCGAGGAATACAAGGTGATGGGCCTTGCCCCTTATGGCGAGGACAAGCACGCCGACGCGATGCGCAAGCTCGTCGAACTGCCGGCGGGCGGGCTGTTCCGCCTCGGCGCCGGCTATTTCAACATGCACCAGCCGGCCGAGAACAACGATCGCCTCGCCATCGGCCGCCTCTATACCGACAGGCTCGTCGCGCTGCTCGGCCGCCCGCGCCAGCGCGACGAACCGCTGACCCAGCGCGAGATGGACATCGCCCGCTCCGCCCAGGTGCGTTTCGAGGAGGCAGCGCTGCACTGCCTCCATGGCCTGCACGCCCAGGTGCCGACCGGGCAGCTGGTGATGGCCGGCGGCTGCGCGCTGAACGGCGTCGCCAACGCCCGTATCCTGCGCGAGACGCCATTCACCACCCCCTATCTCCAGGCCGCCGCGTCGGACGATGGCGCCTGCCTCGGCGCTGCCTATCAGGTCTGGCACGGCCATCTCGGCCGCTCAGAACGCTTCCACATGGCGCATGCCGCCTGGGGGCCGGGCTATGGCGACGATCGCATCCGCGCTGTGGCCGAGGCGTCGGGCTATCCGCTGCAGGTCTGCGCCGACGAAGCCGAACTCTGCGAAGTCGCCGCCGGGCTGATCGCCGAGGGCAAGGTGACCGGCTGGTACCAGGGCCGCAGCGAATGGGGGCCGCGCGCGCTCGGCAACCGCTCGATCCTCGCCAATCCGGCGATCCCGACGATGAAGGACACGATCAACGCCAAGATCAAGCGGCGCGAAAGCTTCCGGCCCTTTGCGCCGAGCGTGCTGCGCGAGGCCGTCGCCACCTATTTCGAACAGGACGTCTACAGCCCGTTCATGATGCACGTCGTCAAGCTGCGCCCGGAATGGCGCGACCGGCTGCCGGCGATCACCCATGTCGATGGCACCGGCCGGCTGCAGAGCGTCGATGCCGCGTCGAACCCGCTCTACCATGCACTGATCAGCGCCTTTCAGCGCCGCACCGGGCTCGGCATGGTGCTCAACACCAGCTTCAACGAGAATGAACCCGTCGTCGATACCCCCGAACAGGCACTCGCCTGCTTCGCACGCACCGAGATGGACGCGCTCTGCCTGGGGCGGTTCGTGCTGACCAAGCCGGTGGCCGGGTAGGAAAAGGAAGTGGCCTCCGGCGGCTGGGGCCTTGGGCCCCAGACCCCATTTTGTTGATGTTGTTCAGAACCTTCGTAGGTCGGGGCCTGACCAAACGAAATGGGGTCTGGGGCCTAAGGCCCCAGCCGCCGGAGGCAAATTCAAAGCCCCAGCGCGCCCAACCCCGGGTGCCCCACCGGTCGCACGCCACCGCGGTCCCAATGGAACAGGCGATCGGCCGCGGCGATGGCGACATCGTTGATGCTGGCGTGGCGTTCGGCCATCAGGCCGTCGGCGGTGAAGGCCCAGTTTTCGTTGCCATGGCTGCGCCACCATTGGCCGGCGGCATCGTGCCATTCATAGACGAAGCGCACCGCGATGCGGTTGCCGTCATGGGCCCAGAGTTCCTTGATCAGCCGATACTCCTGCTCGCGCTGCCATTTTTCGGCGAGGAAGGCGGTGATGGCATCGCGGCCGGTGAGGAAGCGGTCGCGGTTTCGCCAGCGGCTGTCCGGCGTATAGGCGAGCGCGACGGCGGCGGGGTCGCGGCCGTTCCAGGCGTCCTCGGCACGGCGGACTTTCAGCGCGGCGGTTTCGGCGGTGAACGGCGGCAGTGGCGGGCGGCTCATCGGCTGAGTTCCTCGAGTTGGCGGCGCAGGTCGCGGTTTTCGCTTTCCAGCGCGGCGAGGCGGTCGTGCAGCGGCGCCATGGCGGCGGCGATCTCGGTCTCGCTCCAGCGCGGGGTGATATGCTGCGGGCAGTTCCAGTCGAACGCCTCGACATGCAGGACGAAGGCGCGTTCGGGCAGGGCGCGATAGCCGGGCAGGGCGAGTGCCGCGGCCAGCGCCGGGTCGTCGGCGAGGGCGCGCACTTCCAGCCGGGCGAGCAGCTTCAGCCGGCGCCGGTTGGGATAATCCATCATCAGCACGGCGACGCGATCATTGTCGGCATGGTTGCCGACGGTGATGAACTGCCGGTTGCCGCGGAAATCGGCGAAGGCGAGGGTGCGGTCATCGAGCGCTCGCACGAAGCCGGCGGGGCCGCCGCGATGCTGGACATAGGGCCAGCCACTCGATGACACCGACGCGAGGTAGAAACTGTCACGGGCGGCGATGAAGTCGGTTTCGGCGGGCGACAGGCCTTCGAATTCGGCCGCATCGTCGAAGCGGGCATAGCCGGCGCGGCTGCCGTCGGCGCTTTGCGCGGCGCGCACGGCGGGGGTGGCGGTGAGCGCGAGGAAACGGGCGGCCATGGCAATGCCTTTCGCGAAGGGGGCGGCCGGGGGAGGCCCCGGCCGCTGGTTTCGATCAGGCTGCCCGGGCGGTGACGGCCGGGAAGTCGATCGTCGTATTGGCGACATTGTTGAGGAAGTTGGTGAAGAAATTTTCGGCAACCACGGCGACGATCTCGACGATCTGCGCGTCGCTGAAGCCGGCGGCGCGCACCGCGGCGAGCTCGGCATCGCTGACCTGGCCGCGGCGATCGGCGACGGCCTTGGCGAAGACCAGCGCGGCATCGCTGCGGGCGTCGCCGGCATGGCCCTGGCGGGCAAGCGCGATCTCGTCGGCATCGATCCTGGCGAGGTTGGCGGCGAGATAGCTGTGCGCCGACAGGCAATAGTCGCAGCCGTTCACTTCGGCGGTGGCCAGCGCGATGCGCTCGCGGGTCTTGAGGTCGAGCGCCTTGCCGAGGGCGCCGCCGAGGCCGGTGAGGCCGGCGAGCGCCGCCGGGCTGAGCCCCGCAACCTTGTAGAGGTTCGGAATGACGCCAAGCGAGGCGTTGACGGCTTCCAGAATGGTCTGCGACGCGGCGGGCAGGGCAGCGACGGCGGGGATGGTGATACGGCTCATGGTCAGGTCCTTTTGCGAGTGTCGCCGGCCATTCCGGCGATGGCGCTGAGATAGGCCCTTCCTCTTTGTGCGATAATCAGGGTAATCGGCACGAGTATGTTGCAGGATGTGAAACAATGGATCGCCTCGACGGCATGCGCGCCTTTGTGGCGGTCGCACAGCATGGCAGTTTCGCCGCGGCCGCCCGCCAGCTGAACGTCTCGCCCTCGGCGATGACGCGCGCCGTTGCCGAGCTCGAGGCGCATCTCGGGCTGACCCTGTTCAACCGCTCGACACGGGTCGTCAGCCTAACCGATCGCGGCCGCATCCACCTCGACAGCGTCCGCCACATCCTCGACGAGATCGCGCTCGCCGAAGCCAAGGTGCGCGGCCAGGATGCCAGCCCGCGCGGCCTGCTGACCATCACCGCGCCGGTGGTCTTTGGCCGGCTGCATGTGCTGCCGATCGTCAACGCGCTGCTGCTGGCGCATCCCGAACTGCGCCTGCGCCTGGTGCTGACCGATCGCGACATCAACCTGATCGAGGAAGGGGTCGATATCGCCATCCGGATCGGCGCGCTGGTCGATTCGAGCCTGATCGCCGTCCGCCTCGGCGCGGTCTGTCGGCCGGTGTTCGCCAGCCCCGACTATCTCGCCCGGCGCGGCACGCCGATGGTCCCCGCCGATCTCGCCGATCACGACATCATCGTCTTCGATGGGCTCGGCAGCAGTCACGACTGGCATTTCGCCGATACGATGGTGCGGGTGGCGCCGCGGCTGGCGGTCAACAATGCCGATGCCGCGATCGCCTCGGTGCGCGCCGGCCTCGGCATCTCGCGGACCCTGTCCTATCAGCTGCGCGAGGATGTCGCGGCCGGCCGGCTGGTGCTGTTGCTGCGGGATCATGATCTGCCGCCGGTGCCGGTGTCGGCGCTTTATCCGCCGCGGCGCTATGCATCGCCGAACATCGCCACCTTCCTGGCGGCGACCCGGGCGCATTTCCGTCAGCATCCGCTGCTGCCCGCCGCCGACTGGATGGCATCGATTTACAATTCATCCACAAAATAGTTTCGATACTTTAATGAATTGTGGCTTTGGCGGCTGTTTTACAATCATCCCGGATTGCGGCCTCCTTTTCCCGGTGCCATGTCGCATGATTGTCATGTGGCCCGGCTAGCTGCGACCGGTGCCATGGGCCGGGGGTTGGAATGCTCGATCAGAACGCCACTTTTTCCTTTTATGGCGACAGCATTTCAGCCTATCGCAACTTCAACACCTATTCGATTTCGCTGTATCGGGAGCTTGCCGGTCGCATCCGCCTCGCCGAAAATTCGGCGCTGGCCGCTGCCGTCGACCTCGGCACCGCGCCGGCGTGGAACCTCGCGCTTGGCGGCACCAACGTGCTCGACATTGTCGATCGCTTCACGACGCTGCTGCCGCTCGATGAGTCCGATATCGTCTTCGTGCTGATGGGCGCCAACAATTATGGCGGCAGCGCGACGGCGCAGGATTGGCGCGACCGTGCCGATGATATCGTCGCCGCCGCTGCCGCCGCCGACAAGATCCTGGTCTTCCTGCCGCCGATCGACCACCGCAACGATCCCATCGTCGGCCGCGAAGCGCTCAAGGCCTATCTGCCGACGCTCGCCTCCGATCGCGTCATCGTTCCCGATACCTCGGCCTTCGATGCCGATATCCACACCAATGACGGGGTTCACCCCAACCAGCTCGGCGCCGAACTGCTCGCCGAGGCGGTCGCCGCGGCGCTCTTCGGCGTCATCCCCGATGCCTATGTGGCGCCGGCCGGCGACCTGCTGGTCAATGGCGATCTCGATGGCAGCGGCGGCGTGCTGCGCAACGCGGCGCTCGGCCAGACAACGGGGGTGCTCGCCGATGGCTGGACGCTGCTGCGGGTGTCGGGCACCGTGCCGGTGCGCGCCGAAAAGCTGGTGCTCGCCGATGGCGACGAGGTGCAGCGCTTCACCATGGCCGGCAAGGGCCAGGCCCGACTGGAACAGCGGATCAGCGTCGATGCCCGCGCCGGCGAACAATATGAGCTGGTCTTCCGGGTCGCTGTCGACGATCCCGGGGTCAGCTTCCAGGGCATCTGGGCCCAGGATGGCGATGCCAGCGATGGCGTCCGCCTGTTCGAGGATACGCAGTTCAACAGCGTGCTGGCCACCGGCACCGGATCCTATGAGGCGGTGCTGCGCAGCCCCAAGCTGACGCTCGCCGCCGATGAGGACACGGCGCTGGTGCAGCTGTTCCTGCAATTCGACACGCCGACAGCCGGCCTGTTGCCCAGCGTCACCATTTCGGAGGTCCGGGTGGTGCGGGTCGATAGCGGTGGCACGCTGCCGCCATCGCCCACGCCGGATTCGGAGGCGGCATTGCTGGCGGCGTTGCAGGCCGATCCGGCGACCCTGGTGCTCGATGCGGCGGCCAACAGCTTTGTCGCACCGGCCACCGTGGCGGCGCGGGTTCTCGCTGGCGACGAGAATGACACGATCACCGGATCGCGCCTCGCCGACACGCTTGCCGGCGAGGCCGGCAACGACCGGCTGACCGGCGGCGACGGCGCTGACGCACTGCTCGGCGGGCTCGGCAACGACACGCTGCTGGGCGGCAATCAGGATGACCGGCTGTTCGGCGGCGACGGCGCCGACAGCCTCAATGGCGGCGGCGGCGACGATTCCCTTGTCGGCGGCGCCGGCAACGACACGCTGCAGGCGCTCGACGGCGCCGATACCCTCGATGGTGGCAGCGGCGCCGACAGTCTGAATGGCGGCGGCGGCGACAATCGCCTCCTCGGCGGCGGCGACAATGATGTGCTCAATGGCGGCGCCGGCAACGACATGCTGCTCGGCGATGCCGGGGATGACAAGGTCAACGGCGGCAGCGGCGACGATATGGTCTTCGGTGGCGCCGGCGCCGACCGGCTGACCGGCGGCGATGGCAGCGACGTGCTGCAAGGCGACACCGGCGCCGACCTGCTCACCGGCAATGGCGGCGCCGATCGCTTCGTCATCGCGGTCGCCGATGCCGTCGATCGCGTCCTCGATTTCGATGTCGCCGAAGGCGATGTGCTCGATCTCGGCCTGCTTTTCGATGCCATCGGCCAGCCGGTGCCGCTCGATGCGATCGATCGCTATCTGAGCGTCGTGCAGAGCGGGCGGACGGTGTTCATCGGCATCGATCCGCTCGGTGACGGCGCCTTCACCCAGGTCGCGGAAATCGCCAATATGCTGAGCTTCGGCAGCGCCCGCGCGCTCGTCGAAGCCGGTACGATCCTGATCTGACCATGGGCCGGCGGCACGGCACATTGACCGCCGCGCCGCCCGCGCCTAGGCGAACGCACGAGTCGGGGAGTGGCGCAGCCTGGTAGCGCATCTGCTTTGGGAGCCGCTGTTCCGTTTTGCTACGGTCTTGCATTGCTTAGGCTTTCTTGGCTTCTGGCGTGTCCTGTGACCTCGGACGTGACATTTCTGCAAAAACCTCGCCGACAGCATCGAACGCTGTGCGGTGCGTCTCGGGCGTGATGTGGGCGTAGCGCATCGTCATCTTGATGTCCGAATGGTTCAGCGCCTCGCAGATGTCGGCGATGTCGGCGCCGTTGATCCTGGCCCAGCTCGCAAAGGTGTGCCGCAGGTCGTGAAAGCGGAAGTCCGCAAGCCCGGCATTCTTCAACGCGGCCTCCCACCGCTTCCGGCGGTTCGGCTGGGTGAACACTGCCCCGCGCCTTTTCTCCGGCGCCGTGCGGCCCAAGGCGGCGACGACGGGGGCGTTGAGCTTGATGACACGCGCCCGGTTGCCCTTCATCACGAAGCGCGCGACGCCGTGCGCCAGGTCGATCTGCTCCCAGGTCAGGCTCTCGATGTTTGCGCGCCGCAGCCCGGTGTTGACCGCGACCAGCACGATCGCGCGAAGCTCGTCATCACAGGCGGCGATCAGCGCTTCATATTCCTCGCGCGACAGGAAGCGGGTGCGGCCGGGCGGCTCTTTCAGGAACAGGCCGCGCCACTGAATGTCGGGGATCGCCTGGCCAAAATGCGCCTTGGCATAGCCGAGCGCGGCGCGCAGCAGGGTCAATTCCCGGTTGACGCTGCCCGGGCCAACGCCTTCGCCGCGGCGCTTGGCGCGATAGGCGATGATGTCGGCGCCGGTCAGGTCGGCAATGAACCGATCCTTGCCGAGCAGCCGGGTCAGGTTGCCGAGCTGATAGGTGACGGTGGCGACGTTCGCGAGATGGGCGCCGTGGCTGGAAAGATAGGTGCCGGTCAGCACGTGGACGCGCCATCGGCCTTGTTGCGGGATCCTCGCCTCGGCTTCGGCGATTTTCTGGCGGGCGATGATGCCGGCGCCGGCTTTCGTAGACGCGCCCGTGCTTCCTCGAACCCGACGACCGTTGACGGTGGCGCTGAACCACCAGAACGGGGAGTCGGCACGGCGGTAGAGTTCCATTGGCGGCGCCCCTCAATAAAGGCTTGCAGATCGGCAAGGGTGTAGCGAACGGCCCGACCGATCAAGACGAAAGGCAGGTCGCCGCGGCGCCGGGCCTCGCGCAAGGTGCGCTCGCACAGCGACAGACGCGCGCAGGCGTCGGCCTCGGTGAGCAGCACGGCGAGGTCGGCGCTGGCGCTCATTACAGCCCGGCCTCGGGCCGCCAGGCGGGGTGCTGGTTGGCGCGGCGCCAGAACATCGGCTCGTCGCCGCGCATCAACGCCAGGTGGGCGATGACGTCATCGGTCGGCACCATCGCGCCGGCCCAAGTGCGGGCATAATAGCCGATCGGATGCATGCAGAGCGCGCAAAGGATCCGGGCCTTGCCCGCCGGCAGTCCTGGATGCGCCGCCAGTGCGATCGTCGGCCGCAGCCGGCGGAACACATAGGCGACGCCAGAACGCCGCGACGATTCGACGAACATGCCGGTCAGCAGGTAGCACCGCATCTGATGTTCCGAGATCATGCCGGCGAGCAGTTCCAGCGCGCGGGTTTCCTGCTCGATGCCCCAGGCGTGAACGCAGCCCAGCGTTGAGAGGTCATAGTCAAAATGGTGGACCGCCGGCAGCAGGCCCCAATCGATGCGGCCGCCCTTCTCCATCAACACGACGTCGCACTGCCGGCGGCTCGAATACCAGCGGTTGCGCTCGCGCCAGCCATCGTTGCCCTCGCCCGATGCCGCGGCGCTCTCGGCCTGGCCGATCGACATCAAGCCGGCGGCGCCCGGAAAGGTCGGTTCGATAATCAGCCGCTCTCCGGTGATCGGCATCGGCAGGCCAGCCCAATGGTTGCGCTCGGCGGCAAGGGTCGCGAGCGCATAGCGCATGCCCTCGTAGCTGAGCGAACCGTCAGCCGCCCGCGGTGCGCGCGACCGCGACTGCATTCGTGGTGGCGGCGGCGACGCGGCGCGGCCCTGTCGCTGTTTTGCGCGGGCGGCCTCGGCCCGCCTCGCCTGCCGGTTCTTGCTCATTGGCGATAGCCTCCTGGTCCGGCGCAGAGCCGGCGATGATGTATTCCGCGGTCGACTCGTCGAAGTCGTGCGCGCGGCGGTAGATGGGCCCCTTGTCGTCGTGTCCGACCTCGATGAGCAGGACGAAACCGCGGCGGATCATGTCGAGCACGATCGCGGCGGAGCGGGCCAGTTCGTCCGGCTTGGTGTTGTCGATGACCAGCTTGGTGTCGCCAGCGCCGACGTTGAGGATTCCAACGGTCCCGATCATGCGTCGATGTTCCGCTGCTCGACGGTGAAGGTGACGGCCACCACCCAAGGGTTCGCCAGCCACGCGCCGGAGCCGTTTATCGTGTCCCAGAGTGCCGCATACATTTCGCGAGCAGTTGGTCGCGACAGCCACGGAAAATCACGGTTCGGATGCTCGACTCCAGGCACCCAAAAACCTTTAGCGGGATCGCGGAAAACGCCCTCGGCAATGGCGTCGGCTTCGCTGATGTCCTGCAACCGCTCGACGCTGACATCGGTGACGGTCAAGGTCAGGCGCGAGTAGCGGCGCGGCATGAACCGGCCGAGGCGCTTGTAGCGGAAGATTTCGGACGGGTTCGCCCGCGACCGCGACCGCAGAAAGCAGTTCTCCTGGTCGAACAGGATATCGTGGTTGTAGGGCGCAAACTTCCATTTCGGCTTGCCGCCCTTGGTCAGATCGGCGTCATCCTGCCACCAATGGCCTCGCTGGTAGTATTCCTCGCGGACCCAGAGCCGATCGCCGACGGCGTAGGGCGCGAAATCGGCCGCGGCCTCAGCAAAGGCGGCAACGTCGGGCCAAGCCATCAGCCCCTTCCATGCCCACCCGGCACTGATGTTCTCGTCTTCCGGCAGCCATTCCGGCTGCGGCGCCAGGGTTCTTCGCGTCTGGGTCTTTCGGCCTGCGAGCAGGGCGCGCACCATCGGGGCGCTGAACAGCAGGGGGCGGTCAGCCATTGGGAAACTCCCGGATCATGAGGTCATCTGGGATCGGCCGTAGCGGCTTGCGCTCGCCCGCCATCTGCTTGGCGAAGAATGCCGCGCCGGTCAGGCTGCATTGATCCCGCAAGCTACGCATCGCACTGTCCAGACCGGGCCAGTCTCGGGCGCCCTTGCCGCTTTCGCCGCCGGCAATGACCCAATCGATGCGCGGCCATGGTGGGCAATGAATCGGACCTTCGCCGATCGCGCCGGACAGCGGCGCCCATGGCTGCGCTGGGTCGAGCGCGCTGAATTGCCAGTAGCGGCCGCGAATAGCGGTTAGATCGACCGGCGCCAGCAGCGGTTCGCAGGACAGGAAGCGCACCGCCGCCGGCGCGGCCAGCAGGTGCGGGATGCGTTCGTCGGCGTTGCGCTGATCTTCGACGCTGGTGCCGAGCCAGACGTTCGGCAGCGGCCACTGAAAACCGCGCCGAACCTGTGGGCTAAGGACGTCGATAGCTTCGCGGATAGCCACCAGCGGCACTATGTCCTGGTCGCGTGCGGTCATATACGCCCGCATCCGTTCCGGCCGTTTGGTCAGCACCTGGAAGGTGTGTTGCGGGCACAGCGCCATCACCGCGAAGATGCGATCGAGCATCGCGTCGGTTACCCAGGGGCCGAAAATGTCCGTCATCGAGGACAGGAAGATGCGGCGCGGGCGGCGCCAGCGCAGCGGGGCGGTAAGCAGGTTTTCCTGCAGCTCGTGCTCCACCGTGTCGCGGTGGCCGGGCTTGTAGGGAATGCGCGTGCCGAGCCGGTTGTTCAACGCCTCGGCGTAGCAGTTGCGGCAACCCTCAGAAACATGCTCGCAATGCCAGCCCCGGCGCAGGGTGGTGCCGGCGAGCAGCACCGCCCGGATCGGATTCCAGGTGGCATCGGTCCATTCGATCGCGGTCTGGTCAGCCATCATGCTTCTCCTGGCATCGGGTTCTTGGTCACGGCGCTCACACCGACACATGCGGCAGGACGGGCCGGGGCGGGCTCGGCACGAACCAGCGGCCTTCCGGCCCGCACCGTCGCTGCCACGGCCAGCCCCGGCGGCGTTCGATGTGGCACCTGACGCGCCGAGGTTCGCCTTCAGGCTCGCCTGTGACTGGCGAAAGCGGCAACGGCGGTGCGTCAGCGTCAAGACGGATGCAGAGTGCATCACTGCCGTCACGGCTACGTCGTTTGAAGTGCTGGCAGTCGATACAGAACGGCCCCTTGCTCACGGCGTCATCCTTTCCGCGATGTAGAGCGCCAAGGCGGCGGCCTTGTGCATGTCGGCGGCGCTTTCGACCGGCATGATGCTGGCGACATCGAGCTCGTGCTGCAGGGCCTCAATGTCCATGCGCGCCCAACCCGGGCGGGAGCGGCGGAGGATGGACAAGGTGGCGGTGAGCGCCGGGCTGTTGGTGTCATCGCTCATTTGGCACCGCCCTTCAGTGCGACCT
Organism: Sphingomonadales bacterium; assembly: GCA_027489695.1. Taxonomy (GTDB): domain Bacteria; phylum Pseudomonadota; class Alphaproteobacteria; order Sphingomonadales; family Sphingomonadaceae; genus Sandarakinorhabdus. The sequence goes on along the minus strand of JAIXZK010000270.1, from coordinate 20,114 downwards.
GCTTTTCGGCGGCCTGGGTGCGCAGCGTCGATTTCCAGTCGTCGGTCAGCGGCGAGGCTTCGATCTCATTGACGATGCGCGGCAGCGAGGCGACGCTGGTGCAGCGCGAAATCCGGGCGCTGAAATCGTCGAAGATCGGGGTCATGTCGGCCGCCGCTTCCGGCTTGGCGGGTTCCTTGGCGGCTTCCTTGACAACGCCATCGCCATCGACCTCCTGGTCGTAGCTGTTGGCGGGGCCGGCGGCGACCAGCGCGTCCACCGCAGCAAAATCCGGCCCGGTCTGGATCGGATGGGCGGTGGCCTGCTCGGCGATGGCGGCGCGGGTCGGCGCCGGCGGCGGCAGTGCGTCGGCGGCGCCGAGCACGTTCATGCTGGAATGCGCCGCTGTGACGTCATCCATGGGTTCGACGTCGACCAGATCACTCGACATCGGCAGCGTCTTCGAATGCCGCCGCATCACGGTCTTCTTGCACTGCTCCGGGAACCAATCGACCCAAGGGCCCTTGGGCTCGATCGGCTTGCCCCGCATGTCGCCGAACTGGCCGATACGGCCGACGGCGCCGGTCTGGCTGGCCTGGCGCACCTTGTCGATCTCGAAGCGCCGCATGACTTCGACGCTCTGGCTGCCGTCGTCGAATGTCGCGATCGAATAGGCGGCGATGATTTCGGAGTCGGCGGCCTCGGCTTCGGTCAGGTCCAATGCCGGCCGGTGCCGCAGCGTGGCGTTGGTGCCTTCCTCATAGACAAAGGCGCCGCTTGCATATTCGCTGCGATAGACGACGCGGGTGGTGATGTCCTTGATGGCGCCGGACTGCAGGATCTTCTTTCGCAGGCCATAGACCATCGGCATATACTGGACGAACTTCACCGACTCCCATTTGCCGTTGCGGTTCACCCGGTTGCTGAAGATGACGAAGGCGGCCTCGCGCTTGTCCGGCAGCAGCCCGTCCTGGGCGGCCTTCATGCACGCCAGCAGCAGCGACTGGCGATCGGCGAGCAGCAGGTCGGGATCCGACTGCACCGCGGTCAGGATGGTGCGCTGAAACTTCTCCGGCGTGATGTGCGAGGGCAGCACGGCGCGGAACTGTTCCGCGCCCTTGTCGAGCGCGTTCTTGAGGCGAACGATTTCCGGCTCGGCCGGCACTTGGGCTTGGGATGCCATGGGTTTTTCCTTGGTTGACGGATTAGCTGCCGCGGACGCTCACGACGTCTTCGGACCAGATCTTGACGCCCTTGATGGTGCGGACGCCGCCGTTGACCTGCTGGGCAATGACGGCGTTGATCGCGGCGACGACGCGCTCATTGGTCAGGATTTCATTGGGCAGGCCGCGGACGCCCTTGACGATCTCATGCTTCCAGACCTTGCGGGTGCCGACGCGGCTGCCGAGATCGCCGCGGACAACGGGCGGCGGCGCCGGCGCGGCGACGGGTTCGGGAGGCGGTGGCGGGGGGGTCAGCGCCACCGCCTCCCTGTCCGACGGGCAGGGGTCGGCCCCGTCGGCATTCTGTTCGGCTTCGGCGGCGCGGGCGGCGGCATCGCGTTCTGCGGCCTCGCGCGCCAGCCTGGCCTGTTCGGCGGCGATGCGCTTCGCTTCCTCCTGCTCGCGGCGGCGGATTTCGGCCTGCCAGGCACCGATGCTGGCTTCGGCCTCGCGCTTCAGATCGTCGAGCGTGTCGACAATGGCGCGCCGGGCACCGTCGACGGCGCGGGTGGCGGCGAGATAGGGTTCCTTCGCCTTCTGGTGTGCGGCCTCGACGGCCTTGCGCGCCGCAACCGCGATGCGGACCAGATCGCCGACCTTGCCGACGTCATCGTCATTGGTGCAGGCCGGCACCTTGCCGACGCGGGCGACGAGCTGGTCGAGCCTGGCGCGGAGGTTCGGCGTTGCATCGATCGCGGCGTCGAACTCGATGACGATCTGCTGATCGAGCGGCGGCGCGTTGGCGCCGATGTGGACGCGAGGGTTTTCGGCTTCGCCGGCGGCGCCGGGCATCGGCGGCACATCGGGGAACACGGCGCGGGCGGGGGCGATGCGGGTCATGGGATTCCTTTCAAATCGGCAGCGCGCAGGAGAGCAGGTCGATCGGCCGGCGCGGATCGGCCTCGGGCGCGTCGGGGGCGTGCTGCGCCGCCCAGGCTTGGCGCGCGGCGAGATAGTCGTGCTCGGCCTCGTCGATCGGTTCGCGGCCGCACATCGGCCAGACCCGTTCGAGATCGATCGGCGCATTGTTGGCGGTGGCCTGCCAGCGCCAGCTGCGGTCCATTTCCTCGCCGGTGACGGGATCGCGCGGGGCGCCGTAGAAGATGCGGACGCCGACCGGATGCCCGCCGCGGACCAGGCGATAGCGGTAGAAGCCCGGCGTGGGAGTCGCGGCGTCGAAGCCGACCGACATTGGCTTTGCCGGCTGCGGTGCAGCGTAGCGGAGGGCGGCGCGGGTCATTCGCCACCGCCGTTCAGCCGGGCTGCCATCATGGCGTCGGCCATCTCGTAGGACGCGCGGGCAACGTCGCTCATGCCGGCAAAGAGTTCGTGGTTGCTGGGATCGGCGCAAAACCCCGTCAGCGCCGCCATCGCGAACTCGTCGCGCAAGGTTTTGACTGGCTCAACAGGCGCCTGGTAACAACCCGCGACCTCCAAGACTTCGCTCACAGGGACGGAAGCCATTCGGCGATCTCCTTCAGCAGTTCGGGGAAGCGGTCGGTCATGCCGACGGGATCGATGGCGAGGCCGACGACCAGCGCCAGCGCCGGCAGCACGATGCACAGCGCCAGCAATTCCAGCAGCCAGCGCGGCGCCAGCAGGGCGATGACAACGCAGGCGTGGAAGACGCCGAGATAGATGACGCCCGCCGTCATGCCGCGCTCCGGCGGCGGATCGCCGATGGCGGCAGCACATAAATCGCCATGCCGACAAGCGGCCGGTAATGCGCGATCAGACGGCCCTGCCAATGCAGCGACAGGCTGCGCACCAAGCCCTCGGCGCGGCCGCCGTGTTCAAGCGCCAGCACCGATAGCGCGTTGAGGCAAGGGGCGCCGTCTTCACGCGCCGCAACGGTCAGATCCCAGGAGCCGCCGGATTCCCGCTGGCCGCCGGGGCCATCAACGGTAGCGACAACGCGGATGATGGTGTGGGGCGCCATCTCGGTCACCGGATCGATTCCACGAGGAACGGCATCACCACGCTGACAATCGCGGCGCCGCCGATGGCAACCCAGAACACGCGCGAAAGATCAAGCATCGCGGCGAGAAGCGCCGATGCAAGCAGCAGCAGAAGCAGCCCCGAGGCCAGCAGCGCGACGATCATGCCGACACCTGCAGGGTGCCAGCAGCGATCTGGCGGCGCCGGCGGGAGATCGCTCGGGCCTCCGCGTGCTTACCGCCGCTGCGGCACTTCAGCGGCCCAGCGCCATTGCCGGGACCGCGGCGCCAATCGGGCTTGCCAATCGTGGCCGGCAGCAGCCCGGTAATCGACGGAAAGCCGTGTATGACATCGATGCGGTGATGCAGGTCTTCGGTGACGCTGGCGGTTGTGCGCCCCATTTGCGCAGCGGCTGCGGCTATTGCCGCCATCACCGCCGCCGGGAACGCCGGGCCTTGGCTCATACTGAAAACCCCACCGGGGCGCCGCTGACCTGCGACTCCGTTACCCCGGTGAGGGATACCTATGCGGGTTCAATCCCGCGCGTCAACCACAAAATGCGGGACGTTTCCCGCCAACATCGAAGCACGGCGCGGGACATGCGCTCGGAACGGCTTCTACTCCATGCCGTCGAAAGCTCCATTATAGTTCAAACAGCGTTCGGCGACGACCGATCGGGCATCCCTGCCATCGGACATCGTGGGCCAGGACCCGTTGTCGATCATGAAGTCGCGCCCCTTGTCGATGCAGCTGCGGCCGCCCTTCTGCCCGCACGCGGCAAGCGAAGCCCCGGCCAGCACGATGGCGATTGCGATCAGAACCTTCATCCCCGTCTCCCGTGTTGAATCGAAACCGAACCGAAGAGCGGCACTATCACAATCGAGTCGACGGTGCCGCGCCTACACGCCGGTCAGCTCCGCCGTCCGCAGCACGCGATGCATGGCAGCGATATCGCGCTTGTTGACAAAGAACCTGGCCGGCGGATTGAACTGTTCCAGCTCGACGCCCAACGCGGTGCGCTTCAGCAGCCGCTTGATGAGAGCGCAGACCACCCGCTCCGAACCGTCGTGCCCGTTGCCGTCGCGAAGCTGGACAACAACATCGTCACCGATCGCCGGCGGCCGGCGCGGATCCACATAGATCAGATCCCCGGCGTCATGCCGGGGTTCCATCGAGGTTCCGACGACATACAGGGCATAGAGCCGCTGATTGTTGAACTGCGTCGGCGGCCGGCGCACCATGTCGACGATATCGAGCGTTTCCAGCGCGGTCTGTTCGATTTCTTCGCCGGTCTCTGTCTTCATCTCGCCACCCAAGGCGCTACCGAGCACCGGGACATCACGCGGCCAGCTGCGCGGATCATTGGGCACCGGCATCGGTCGAAAGGCGGCGCCTACATCCTGGACCTCCGGCGGTCGCTCCGGCGCGGCGCTGGCGAAGAGGGAAAGATCGCCGCCGATGGCCTTTGCCAGCGCGGTCAGCGTGTCGAGCTGGGCGGTGTTGCTTTTACCGCGAAGGATATCGCGCACAGCATCGGGACCGAGTCCGGCGCGCAGCGCCAGCCCCCGCGCCGTCTGGCCGGGCTTGTCGAGTTCGGCGGTCAAGACCTCCCGAACCCTAGCCATGTCAATGTCATACATACCCTTTGCAGCATCCCGTTTCCGCTCACGGGACGTCAACGTGGGGAAACGTCCCGCATTTTGGCTTGACGGGCGGGATTGGTCCCGCACATATGCTTCGCTATGACCGATCAAAGCCCCACACTCCTTGAAGAGATCGAATCGTTCCTCGCCGAATCCGGCATGGCCGAAAGCACCTTCGGTCGGCAGGCGGTTTCGGACTGGAAGTTCATCACCCAGCTGCGCGGCGGTCGTCGCGTCTGGCCGGAAACGGCCGAGAAGGCGCGGGCCTTCATCAAGGAATGCCGCTCGAAGCAAGCGGCGGCCGCGTGATGGCTGGTCATCTTCATGGCCGGGACCATGACGGCAGTGCGGCGACACCGATCGCAGTCGCTATCAGCGAGATCGGTGCTGCATTCGAGGCCGCGTTCTACATGAACGCGCCTATTCCGTGCCTCGCTCTGCACGAGCGGCAGCAAAAAGCCGATCGAATGCGGCGCCAACGTCGGCTTCGGTTCGCGACCCTCGCGGCGCTTGCGCTGATCGCAGCATCGCTCCCAGCCCTCTCCCGGCGAGGGCGCCGCGTAATGGTCGAAATACCGGGCGACGGCGAAGATGCCAGCGGACTCATGCATCGGGCGAAGGCCCGGATTGAGGCGCGGCCAATCGCTGGCGAAGCCGCGATCAGCGATCTCGATAATGCTTTCCGGCAATTGTCTCAGACAATGTCTGGAACACCGGGCGCCGGTTCTCCGGCTGCTCCGCCGCAAGCTGCGCCAGGAGGGCCTGCAGATGCGTGACCGTTCGGGGATCAATGGCTTTTCTGTCGGCGAGGTCCGCCACCAGCACGGCAACGCCGGTGCAGGCGAAATGGGCGAGCGCGAGAAGCGTGCTGTCGTTGTCAGACATAGGGTGAGCCTTTCGTTGCTGTGTGGAAGCGCAACGATGCCGGCGGAGGGTGCGGTGTCAATCCGCGCCCTCCAAAGGAACGGGCGCCGGCCAGCGCACGATGTGGTGACAGCATGATGGGCGGCTCTGTTCGTCATGCCGACAGCCATTACGGCAGCGGCGACGGGATAATCCCGCGCAATCGTGGCCCGGTCAGGTCCGAAACAATCCGCTCCGCGATCGGCGTCGCGCTGCATCGCGCCAAGGCGGCCGGCGGGCTTTCCCACAAGGCCGTTGCCGAGGCGGCGGGCAAGGAAGACCGCAAGAGCGTGTTTGCCTATCTGGCGGGCGCCACCGAGATGGGTGTCGAGGCGCTGGTCAAGCTCGGCGCCGACGAGCGCTTTGGCGACCAGTTCCTGAACGATGTGCTGGGCCCGCTGCTCGGCCGCCACGTCTGCCCGGTGAAAACCGAGGGCGCCGATGTGGCGCGGCTGCCGATTGGGCTTTCCGAGCTGATGACGGCGCTGCTGCACGCGTGGTCGGATCAGCGGCTCGATCACCGCGAGACGCTGGTGCTCGCCGATCTGATCCGGCCACTGCTGCCGCATCTGAACGCGGTCGTCGCCGAAGCCGACCGGATCGCCGCCTGATGTCGCGCGGCGTCGTCACCGACAAGCGGAAACCGAAGCCGGGGCGCCGCGAGATGCCGGCGGATTTTGCCGAACGGGCGATCCGCATGACCCGTTCCGAGATGGTTGACGAATGGAACATCAGCCACAGCACTTGCGATACCTGGCTGGCGCGGCTGACGCGCGAACAGAAGCTGGCGCGCAAGACGGCGCTGTGGATTTATTCGTCGGGCAGCAGCCCGGCCGGCTGGCAGAAGCCGGCGCCGCCAGATTTCCGGCCATCGGCTGACGAAGCCTCGCCGGAAGCGGCGCAGCGGGTGCTCGACATGATCGCGGCGGCGGAGCGGGAACGGGCCGCGGCACGACAGGTGCCGGTGGCGGCACGCGGGTTCGAGGCGCAACTCGAGTCGGCGCGTCGCCACGGTATCCGGGACCGGCTGGTGCTGCCCGATCCGGTTCGCGAGGGCGTCGGCGGCCGGTCCAGTTTGGATAACGTCTGATGGGAAAGCGCAGCGACTTCGAGCGCAAGCCCCGCGACCTCTACGCGACACCGGCCGCTGCTGTGCGGCCGCTGCTGCCGTTTCTGCCGCCGGGCACGCGCTTCGTCGAACCCTGCGCCGGTGACGGCGCACTGTTCCGCATCTTGGAAGACGCCGGGCACATCTGCGTCTTCGCCAGCGATATCGCGCCAGCGGGCCCGGGCATCGTGCAGGCCGATGCGGCAACGCTCGACGGCTGCGACGGCGCCATGTTCATCACGAACCCGCCGTGGCGCTGGGAATGGCTGCTGCCGATCGTCGAGAACCTGTCTGGCCAGATGCCGACCTGGCTGCTGCTCGCCGCCGACACCATGCACAATGTTCGCGCGGCGCCGCTGATGGCGCGCTGCTCCGATGTCATCAGCATCGGCCGGGTGAAATGGGAACCCGGGAGCCCGCACGCCGGCAAGGACAACGCCGCCTGGTTCCGGTTCCAGCACCGGCCGTGCGCCACGATTTTCCATCACCGCCAGGCCGGGGCGCTGCCGGCCATCACAGGAAAGGACTGACGATGGCTCGCACCGCGAGGAAGGAATCCGAGGAAGTTACCGAAGTCGCGAAGCCCGATTTCGACAAGGCGCTGCGGATCATGCGGGGGGATATCAAGCCCGCGCAGGAAAACATGGACGGAGAGCGCGGCAATCTGTCCGGCTATTGGAAAGCCGTCGCCGACGATTGCCACGTCAACAAGGCGGCGGCCAAAGTCTTCTACTCGAAGATCATGGGCCAGAGCGTCGAGAACCGCGACGACTTCCTCAGGGGTCTTTATGGCCTCATGCGCGCCGCCAACATCGGGATCTCGCGCGATCTGGTCGACCAGGCACAGGGCACCGAAGAAACCATGCCCATCGAGGGCGAGGCCAACGCCGCCGGTGATGACGGCCTGACCGATGAGCAGCGCGCCTTCGAGGCCGGCAAGCTCGACCCGGTGGCCGGCGGCCCGGGTATCACCGGCGACAATCTGCCCCCCGAACTGCAGGCGATGGCCGATGCCGGGAAGGCGCCGGCGATCCCGGTCGAGTCGCTTTCGCCGAAGCTCGCCGCGATGGCGGAGGAAGACAAGGCCAAGGCCAAGCCCGGCCGCACGCGCAAGGCGCCGGCGCTGTCGCTGGTGACCGTTACCGGCGTTGCGAACGTGGCGGTGAACTGAGCGATGTGGGTCGCGCTCGACATCGCGACCCGCTGCGGCTGGGCGGCATGGGAGCCGGGCATGGACAAGCCGATCTACGGCACCTGGACCCTGCCCGGCGAACCCGGCGAGGTCGGCCGCAAGGGGTGCGAACTGCACCGCAAGCTGGCCGACCTGCACCGCCTGTCGCCGATCGAACGCCTCTACTTCGAAGGCGGAATCCCGCCTTCCGGTCTCTCCGGGTTCAGCAACATGACGACGATCTATCTGCTCGCCGGGCTGGCGGCGCACGCCGAGAGCTTCGCCTATGCGGTGTCGGCGCGCTGCCGGAATGTGCCGCAGACCAGCTGGCGGAAGCATTTCGTCGGCCGCGGGATCCGCAAGGGCAGCGGGCTGAACCCGAAGCAGTTCAAGGCGCTGTCGACCAAGCGTTGTCACGAACTCGGCTGGATGCCGCAGGATGACAACGCTGCGGATGCGCTGGCCATCCTCGATTACGCGATCCATCTCGCCGGCGTGACACCGCCCTGGGTCGACGCCGCCACCTTCCGGGGGCCGATCGATGGTTGAACGGCGCCCCTGGACCTTGCTCGATATCGCGCGGATGCGGCGCATGGCGAAGGCCGGCGCCAGCATTCCCGAAGTCATGGCGGCGCTGCAGCGTACCAAGGGCAGCGTCACCGGCGTCGCGGCGCGGGAAAACATCGTGTTTCGCAGCCCGAAGAGCAACGCGGCGCTGAAGGGCACCGCCACGGTGCCACGGGATCGCAGCGGCCGGGTTCGGCTGCGGGCGATCGACCGCTTCGCCGAATGCCTCGCCAACGGCGCGACACCGGAACAGGCGGCGTCGCGGGTCTGGGCCGATAGCCGGCGCGGCCGGCGGGCTCTGCTCGAAATCGAAGCCGGCCTCGGGTGGTGCGGCGAATGACGGCGCTCCGATACCTTTCGGTCTGTTCCGGCATCGAGGCGGCTTCGGTGGCGTGGGAGCCGCTGGGCTGGGTGCCGGCGGCGTTCAGTGAGATCGAACCGTTCCCGCGCGCCGTGCTGGCGCATCGCTTCCCGGGCGTGCCGGTGCATGGCGACTTCACCACCATCAAGGGCGATGAATATGGACCTGTTGACCTGCTTGTCGGAGGAACGCCCTGCCAGTCGTTCAGCATCGCCGGCCTCAGAGGCGGATTGGACGATGACCGTGGCAACCTGGCGCTCGAATATCTCCGCCTTGCTGATCGCGCACGGCCCCGCTGGCTGGTATGGGAGAACGTCCCCGGTGTCCTGTCATCGGGCGCCGGACGGGACTTTGGCGCCATCCTCGGGGGGATGGCAGAACTCGGGTATGGGTTCGCCTACCGCGTTCTCGACGCTCAATTCGTGCGAGTGGATGGGCACGGCCGAGCTGTTCCTCAACGACGACGGCGTGTGTTCGTTGTCGGATATCTTGGAGACTGGCGACGTGCCGCGGCGGTATTATTTGACGCCGAAAGCCTGCGCGGGAATCCTCCGCCGCGCCGCGAAGCGGGGGAAAGAGTTGCCGGAACCCTTGCGGCGAGCACTGGCGGCTGTAGCGGCAAGGACAACCCTGCCGGAAGGCTCGCCTACGGCGGCGGCAACACCTCGGGATCGATAGATATCGCCGCCTGCCTGGTTGCCAAGGGCCAGAGGATCGGTTTCGAGGTCGAGACTTTCATCGCCCATGCGCTGCGCGCCGAAGGCTTCGACGCCAGCGAGGACGGGACGGGGCGCGGGACGCCGTTGGTGCCGATCGCATTCACGGTCAAGGATCATGGCGGCGATGCCGGCGAGGTCTGCCCGACATTGCGCGGCGGCGGGCATTCCGGCTCGCACGCGAACGGCGGGGTGATGCCGGCCATCGCGTTTCCCGCCGAAATGTCGGCTACGCAGGTAGCGGCCACGGCCGAGCTTTCGCCCGCGCTGTCGGTAAAGCACACGATGGCGGTGCAGCATCAATGGGCCGTTCGCCGCCTGACCCCGACCGAATGCGAGCGGCTGCAGGGCTTCCCCGATGGCTGGACCGATGTGCCCTATCGCGGCAAGCCGGCCAGCGACGGGCCGCGCTACAAGGCGCTCGGCAACTCCATGGCCGTCAACGTCATGCGCCGGATCGGGCGCCGGATCGAATATGTCGAGCGGATCGTCGCGGGCCTGGAGCGGGCCGCATGAGCGCCGCCCCCGACCTCTTCAGCTACACGCCGCCGGCGCGCTATCCCGATGTGCCTGGCGCCAAGGCGCGCGACACCAGCTTCGATGCCGCGGCGGCGATTGGCGGTCATGCGGCGCGGCTGCGGCGGCTGACGCTCGAGGCGATGCGGGCGGCGCCGGACGGGATGACCGCTGACGAAGCCGCGGCGGCGCTGGGGCTGTCGGTGCTCAGCATCCGGCCCCGGTGTTCGGAGCTGGCGAAGACCAACCTCATCATCGATTCGAAGCGCCGGCGGCCGAACGCCAGCGGCCGATCGGCAATCGTCTGGACCGCGGCATGAGCGCGTCATCCAGGAAGCGGCAACTTCGCAGCCTGTTTAAGCGCGACAACGGCACCTGCCATTGGTGCAAGCGGCCGGTCGGTCTGGACCTGCCATTGAACGATGATCGGCAAGCGACCCGCGATCATCTCAAGCCGCGCTGCATGGGCGGAACCGGAACGCTCGACAATCTCGTGCTGGCCTGCCGGCGATGCAACTGCGACCGCGGCTGCATCTCGGCAGAAGTCTGGGCGACTTGGCCAAGGCACATGCAACCATGATCGCTGACGATCTCCGGCGCCCGATGTGGGGCGAGCCCGGCTACGTCGATGACGAGCCGCTGGGGCCCGGCGACCGCGCGGGCGGCGCCGATATCCCGCCGCACACCAATCTCGAGGCCGAGGCGGCGCTGCTCGGCGGCATGATGATCGACAACCGGATGGTCGATGAGGTCGCCGAACTCGTCACCGCCGAGGATTTTGCCGAACCGCTGCATGGCCGGCTGTTCGCCGCGATGCTTGCCGCGGTGGCCCGCGGCGAGAATGTCAACCCGATCACGCTGCGGCCGCAGTTCGCCGATGATCCCGGCCTGAGGGACCTGGGCGGCATCGCCTATCTGGCGCAGATCTCGCAGAACATGGGCGGGCTGATCGCCGGCGGCAGTTTCGCCCGCCAGATCGCCGAACTGGCGAAGCGTCGCCGGCTGGTCGAGGATCTGAAGGCGGCGCTCGCCGATGCCATGGGCGACACGCCTGTCGCCGATGTCGCCGAAGCGACCGATGCGGCGCTGAATGAGGCGCTGAGCGGTGGCAGGTCCGGCAAGCCGGGCATCGCGCTGGGTCAGCTGTTCCGCAAGACGGTCGACGAGATCGAGGCCGAACGCAACGGCACCGTTCCCCCTGGCATGCTTGCGGCGACGCTGCCGGATCTCGCTGACCTGGTTGGCGCGCTGCGGCCCGGCGAAGTGACGGTCATGGCGGGTCGCCCCGGCATGGGGAAGACCGCGGCGGCGCTTTCGATCGCGCTGGGTTGCGCCGAGAACGGCCACGGCGTCGACTTTATCAGCCGCGAGATGAGCCGCGAGGAAGTGGCGAAGCGCATGATCGCCGATCGGGTCTTCGATCACGGCAACTGCCCCAGCTTCGATGACGTCAAGGCCGGCAACTTCACCGCGGACGATTGGCGCCGGGTCAGCGAGGCGATGCAATGGGCCGACAACGCGCCGTTCCAGGTCACCGACCGCGGCGGCGCCAAGATCGGGCAGATCGTGATGGGTCTGCGCCGGACGCAGCGCAACATGGCGGCCCGGGGCCAGAAGCTGAAACTGGCGGTGATCGACTATCTGCAGCTGGTCGAACCCGACAAGAAGCTGGAAAGCCGGGTCGCCGATGTCGGCTATGTCAGCCGGGCGGTGAAAAAGGCGGCCAAGGATCTCGGCATCCATATCCTGCTGTTGTCGCAGCTCAGCCGCGGTGTCGAAGCGCGCGAGGACAAGCGGCCGCTGCTTTCCGATCTCCGCGACAGCGGCGAGATCGAGCAGGACGCCGACAATGTGATCTTCCTCTACCGCGAGGAATACTATCTGAAACTGACCGAGCCGGCGCCGGAGAAGCCCGGTTACGAGGCCTGGGCGACAAAGCTGGAGGCATCGCGGAACCGGCTCGAAATGTATTCGGCGAAGCGCCGCAACGGCGCCACGGCGCGCCGGATCGTGTGGTTCTTCCTCGCCAACCAGGCCGTGCGCGGCAGCCGCTATTTCGAGGACAGGCGATGAGCGGGCAAGCCTGGTATCGCCATTACGCGACCAAGTTCCTCGATGGCGTGGTGGGAATGCCGCCCGATCAGATCGGCGCCTACATCGTCGTGCTCGACCTGATCTACGCCCGCGGCGGAGCGATCCCGAACGATACCCGCTGGCTTTCGGGCCACATGGGATGCTCGACCCGGGCCGCTGGCGCGCTCGTTCTCAGGCTCATTCAGAGGGGCAAGTTAAGCCTCAATGAGGAAAAGATAAGTGCCCTAATTGTTGCAGACTGGCAGCAAGATGGCCGCCTTCCTGTTCCGCTGTGGTTGCGAAGAGCAATCATGGAGCGTGACGCATATTGCTGCACATACTGCGGAGCCAAAGACGGGCCGTTCGAGATCGACCATATCTTTCCAGTGGCTTTAGGCGGCGGAAACGAACCCGAAAATCTCACGACTGCTTGCATCTCGTGCAACCGATCAAAGGGCGCCAAGACGGTCGGGGAGTGGGCGCGATGAGCGGGCAGCCGTGGGGCAAGTTCTATTGGGCCGACTGGCTGAGCGACCCCAAGCTGAAGCTGTGCAGCTTCGCCGCGCAAGGCGTCTGGATGCGAATGCTGTGCATCGCCGCCGAGGCTTCGCCGGTCGGTTATGTCGCCGTCAACGGGCAGCCGCTAGCCGATTCCGAGGTCGCCGCGATCGTAGGCGGCAACCCCGAAGAGGTCCTGAAGCTAATCGCCGAGCTTGAAAAATGGGGGGTGTTTTCACGCGATCGGCGGCGCTGCATTTATTCGAGGCGGATGGTTAGCGACGAGATAAAGGCGAGCAAAAGCCGAGATAATGGGAAGAAAGGGGGCAATCCAAGCCTCTCGAAACAAAAGGAAAATCGGGCGCAGGATAACCCCCAAGATAAAGCTACGCGCGCGCATAAACCAGAAGCCAGAAGCCAGATAGAAGAAGATGATGATGGTAGCGCGGGTGCGCGGGCACGCGAGATCGACCCCCGATCGCTCGACGACCAGGTGCCGGCCGACCTGCCCGATGCGCTGAGCATCGCCAACGCCGCGGCGCGCACCGGCGGCGTCCCGTTCATCAACCCGGGCCACATCGCCACCGGCGTCGGGCTGGTCCGCGAATGGCTGGCGGCCGGCGCCGACCGCGACCTGATCCTGAAAACCATCGGGGAGGGCGTGGCGGCTTCAGCCGAACCGCGAGGCATCCACTCGCTGAGATATTTCGACGCCCGCATCCGCACCGCCGCCGCCAAACGAAAGGCTCTCGCCGATGGCCACCCTGCCAGTCACCACCGCACCGCCGAACCTGTCGACGAACTCACTGCGGCCGCTGTCGCCCGGATGGCGGCCCGTCGAGCCGGCCCCGCCGCCGATCCAGCGGGGGGTCTGGGCCTGCCTGGGGGAAGCTGATCCGACGCTGGCGATGCGCAGCCTGCCGGCGACGCTCGCCGACAAGCTCGACGAATGCCTGGCCCGGGCTCGCGCCGATCTGGCGCCGCCGACCAGCGACGACATCGACCGGGTGATCGTCAGCCTGGCCGGCAAGCCGATGCAGGCGAAAAGCGGGATCGACGCCGCGGCACTCGGCACCGGCTATCATCTCGGTCTCGACGATGTGCCGGTCGATCTGCTCGAACTCGGGGTCTACCGGGCCTGGAAGCAACTGACCTTCCGGCCGCAGCCGAATGAGTTCATCGCGCTTGTCGCCGACGAACTCGAAGCGCGGAAGCGGCGGCTGCAGCGGCTGCAACACTCGGCGATACTCGGCGTGGTGTCGCGATGAGCATGCAGCCGAGCCTGCAGTCGAGCCTGTCCCGGCATGTCGCATCGGGGCCGAAGACGCCCGCCGAGATCCGCGCCGAATGCAGCCGGGCCTGGCACCGCGACGGCCTGATCGTCATCAACCCGGAATGGTTGTCGAGCTGGCCGGATCGAACCCAAGCCCGGCTGCTGGCCGAAAACCTGTTCGGAAAAAGGAAGGAAAGCTGATGGCACGCACCGCAGTTCCGCCGGCACTCGCCGCCAATCCCCGCCTCGCCGAGATCACGCGACGCGAAGAGGAACGGGTCGCCAAGGTGGTCGCCGACCATGCCGCCTGGCTTGCCGAACAATCCTTCGGTGCCATCGATCCGCATACCGGCGAGCCGCGCCGGGTGCGCCCCACCGACATCATCGCGCAGCGCCGCGAATGGGCGTCGAACGGGATGCCTGGCGAAGAAACCACCGACACCATCGGCAAGCTCTGGGCCTTCGGCCTGCTCGACAACGGCGAGTTCGCCGCTGATCTGCTGCGCGACGCCGGGCGCCGTTACGCGGCATCTTACTGGCGGCGGTTCGGGCCGGTGTGCGCCCGCAGCGGCGCCTATGCGGAAATGACCGGGCGGTCATCGGGCGGGCCGCCGGCGATCGTGATCCCTGACGCCGAGCTCGATGCGCTCGCCGAACAGCGATTCCGCGACCGCGACGACGCGCTGCGCGCCGCCGGCCGCATGGTGAAGAAGGAAATCGATCTGGTCTGCGTCGACGGCCAGGGTGACAACGATCCGACCTGGCTTCTGGACCTGATGAACGGCTATCCCCGCGAAACCCGCGAGGCGCGGCTGATCCTGGCGGCGGCCGAAGCGCAGGTGCCGACCCTGACCGGCGAGGCCAGGCGCAAGGCGATCAGGCGGTATGATGATGCCAGACGCGCGCTGGCGCAGAAGCAGCGTGAGGCCCGGATCGATCGGCTGCCGCATAGCGAGGTCCATCGCATCGTTACCGGGCTGGTCGAGCTGGCCCGGATCGACCGCCGCGAGGGGCTTCACCGGCCGAAGCGGACCCGGAAACCGGAAGAGGGGGATTGACGAAACCGCGTTTCGGAGGCATTGACATTTTCCGTGTCGCCGGAACCGCGCCAAGCGCAATCCCGACCTTAGCAAAATCAGCAACTTAAACCGCATCGAGCCGTCGATTTTTGTAAATCGGCGGCTTTTTCGTGCGGATTTCGCGGGAGATCGCAATGGGCAAGCGCACCCCGACATCGCCCGACGAGGCGAAGTCGATCATCACCGGCAGTTTCCCCGGCACCGGCGTTTCGGCGTCTTCGGCATTTTTCCCTGGCGGCATCAACATCGTCATCACGGGCACCTTCACCGCCACGGTCAAGGTCCGGCGCAGCTTCGACGGCGGCATCACCTGGGTGTTCCTCGACAGCGATCTCAACGGCACCGACCTGACCTTCACGGCGCCGGGCAACGTCATCGCCGAAGAGGTCGAGTCCGCAGCGCTCTGGTCGCTGGAATGCACCGCCTTTACCTCGGGCACGATCAACTACCGGGTGAGCCAGGGCTGATGATCCGCCGCGGCGCGCTGCGCGCCTCGCCGCGTTCGGCGCTGCTGGCGGCGGTGACCTGGCCGCGCGCCGGGTCCGGTGCCGCGCCGCTGCCGCCGCTCGGCGCCTACTCCGGCGAGCAGCCTTCGGTCGGCATCACGATGGCCGCGCGCAACAGCTTCGCCACCGGCTCCGATGCCAGCGGCAACGCCGTGGTGTCCGGCCTGCTGTTCCCCACCGGCGCCGTGCCCTGGACCGCCGCCGGCGATTACGCGTTCTTCATCAGCCATCGCACTGACGATGTGTTCCTCAACTCCGGCACGCAGCTGCGGTCGCTGCTCACCCAGGGCACCACCGCCACCGGCAGCGGCAGCACCGCCGGCGGTCGCTTCGCCATCAACGGCGCCAACGACGCCCGCACCCTCGAGATCAACCGCACCAGCGCCAGCAACCCCGGCCGCAACTGGTGGCCAGGCTCACAGCCCAGCTTCGTGTTCGAAGATGATACCCTCTACCACATCGCCTTCATCCAGCGCGGCAACACGCCGGTGCTGGCGATCCTGAAGGACGGCGACGGCAGCCCCACCGTCTTCACCGGCAGCGACAATCGCAGCGGCACCGACAACTTCCATTTCGATGGCGCCGGCACTGCCCGCACCGCCGTCAACTTCTGGGCCGCCATCGGCGGTTACATCACTGGCACGCCGACAGCGGCCAATGGCTGCGGCGGCGGTTTTGCCGATGTCGCGATGGTGCACGGTTCGATCAGCAACGCCGACTTCCTGGCCATCGCCAACGGCACCACCAGCTTCGCCAGCGTTCCCGGCATCCGCTACTGGAATCGCCTGGCGCTCGATGCCGGCAGCGGCACCTTCCTGCCGACCGTCGATGTGGCATCGGCCGGCGCGATCACCCGCACCGCCCGCAACAGCGCGGCGCTGCCGTCCGATCCCTGCCCGCCGCTGCGCACCGCCTCGCCGATCAAGCTCACCCGCGAGGCGCCCCACGCGCAATGGGCGCTGATGCCCGGCCAGACGCAAGGCCGCGTCGGGTTCTTCGGCACCTGTTCGGTGTCCGGCTATCCGATCTTCGCCCGGCTGCGCCGCGTGTCCGATGGCACCGCCCTGGTTGACTGGACGCAGATCGTCGCCAGCCACGCCGGCGGCGCCTTTGAAGGCTGGCTGCCGAACGTGCCGGCCGGCGTCGAGTTCTATCGCGAGATCTGGATCGGCCCGCCGACGTCGACGATCGGCGGCAGCGACGGCTATCTGGTGCGCGACGGCCAGGCGATGAGCGTCGGCGTCAACCTGGTCGCGATCACGCAATCGCAGGGTAATTACATGCTGATCCCGCTCGGCGGGTTTGATGTCAATGGCTCGACTGGCTCCGGCGCCGGCGGCGTCCGCGCGCCGCTGGCGGGTCGCAAGGTCAAGCTGCGCGCCGGCATCCAGCGCGGCGCCTACGCCTTGCCCGGCCTGACCAGCTTCTCGCGCCGGGATACGCCGGTCGGCGTCACCGGCCAGATCGGTGCCACGATGACGACGATCGCCGGCGTGCTCGGCGACGGCATCATCGCCTGGGCGAATGTCATCGCCGGCGCGCTGTCCTGCGATACCGATTTTCAGTGGATGGGCCGCAGCGGCCACAGCCTCGATGCATTCGTCTTCGACCGCACGACCTGGACGCAGGCGATGGCCGGCAGTGGCACCAGCTGGTCGGCCACCTGCATCCCGCAGCCCGGCAACGGCATCACGCCGATCGCCAGCAGCTCCGGCGTCACCGGCCTTGAGCCCGGCAGCATCTCGATTGCCTGGAGCGGCGGCACCCTTACCGATGCCGCCAACGCCGGCCTGACGGGTACTGCGATCAACAGCTCGACGCCGCAGACCGTCACCGCCACCGGGATCAGCGCCACGATCAACTATGGCACCGGGGTGATCTCGGTCACCACCACCGCTTCGCAGGGCACGCCGCCGGCGGTCACCTTCACCACCCGCTACGACACCGGCGAGGGCAATACCAACATCGAAGGCACAGCGCCGGACAAGATGACCCTATGGGGCAACACCGATACCAACGGTTACGCCAAGCGCCTGTTCGCCAAATACCGGCGCCTAGGCATCAGCGCCGTCTTGGTGCACCAGGCAACGGCCAATATCAGCCAGTTCGCCGCCAGCGACAACACCACCCGAGCGGCGGCGCGCGACAACTATCTCGGCAAGCTGGCGCTGGGCCGCGATCGTATCTGGTCGGAAGTCAGCACGAACCCGCCGTTTATCTTGGTGCCCTATGCCCGTGGCACCACCGGCGCCGGCACGTCAAAGGCGAACTGCCGCTGGGCGCAGCATGACATCGGCGTGACGCGCGCCCCTTATTCGGCGGCGGCATCGACGCAGGCCAGCAGCGGCGCCACCCGCACCGCCGTTGGCGCCACCACCGGCGCCTGGCTGTGGCCCGGCGGCTTCGCCTGCGACATGACGCTGGAAGACAATTTCGGCGAGCACAACGACAGCAACCCGAACCGGGGCGGCACCATCGTCGGTGCCGTAGCCGGCGAGGCGGTGGCCGGCCTGATGCTCGGCGATTTCAACCGCAGCCGCGGGCCGGAGGCGACGGGCCTGCGGCTGAAGCCCGGCGATCCGACCGTGCTGCAGGTGCAGTGGCAGTTCTTCGGCGCCACCGCGACGCGGCTGCTGTGCCAGACCGGCGGCGACACCGCCAACCTGACCGACTTCATCGTGACGATCGCGGGCAGCCCGGCAACGGTAACGGCCGCGCTCGCCGCCGATGGCCAGACGGTAGAGATCACCCGCGCCGGCAACGCGAGCTGGACCGGCGCCGGCGCCGTCACCGTCGAATGGAAATCGGGCGTTCCGTACAGCACGGTGGTGGAAACCAGCCCCACCAAGGCCCAGGCCGAAGCCCGGCGCAGTGCCGACGAAACCAACATGAACACCAACCTGTACGACAACAAGGGCGGGTTCTTGGGCCTGCGGCCCGGCTGCGAAGCCGTGCCGATCTGGCCGCCGTTGACCCTGACCGTCTGATGGCGGGCCGCAAGCCGGCCGATCCTTCGGCGCGCATGAAACTGCTGCAGGCGGCGCGGAAGCCGTGCCTCACGCGCGAGTTTGATGTAGAGATAACGGGCCGACCGAGCGCTGGAAACACTCAGTCGGCCCTAACCAAAGACCGCGATTGGAGCGCGACTATGGCTGACATAGATTCTATCGTTGAAGAGTGGCGCATCGTCCAGAGCGCGCCAGATTACGAAGTCTCAAATCTTGGGGTCGTTCGACGAGCGCGAGATGGACATGCCCGCAAGGCTGGGCAGGCTATCAAGCACACAGTCACGCGGTGGGGCTACGTCTCGGTTACGCTGTGCACGGCCGGTAAGGTCAAGGTTCACTTCGTTCACCGCTTGGTCGTTGAAGCGTTCATCGGCCCTGCGCCGTCTTCTCGGCATCGCTGCGCCCATAGGGACGGACACCGGGCGAAGAACGTCCTTTCAAACCTTTCATGGAAAACCTTTGAAGAGAACGAAGCCGACAAGGTTATACACGGTACGCACCTTGAGGGCGAACGTGTAGCGACGGCCAAGTTATCCGAAGACGAAATCCGAGTAATCCTCGCCACAAAAAAGACGAGCGGCAGCGGGCGTAGGCTGGCAGAACGGTTTGGCGTAACGCCGACACACATTTCGCGCATTCGCCTTGGCAAGGCATGGACGCATTTGGACCGCAATGACGCGTAAACCGGCAGACCCTTCTGCAAGATTAGCACTGTTAAAGGCCGCAAGGCGCCGCGCGAAGTCTCAAGACGTGCTTGATATGTCCGGAATGGCAAAGGCCTGCGGCTTTACCAATCGAAATCTCAAACTAACGATAGATAGCGACCCTGATTTTCCAATACTGGCCCGCGGTGGCGAAGGCGTGCCATATCAGTTCGACGCGGTGGCGGTATTGGATCACCTGATCGCGAAGTGCAACGCGGTGCTTGGTGACAGGCGGAAGCGCGCGGCCAAGATGGCGCGGCTCGCCGGGGTGCCGGAGCTGGAATCGGCGGCGATCGATGACGAAGAACCGCTGACGGCGCATGAGGTCAAGGCGGCGGTCGATGCGATGATGTCGACGCACAAGATGCGGCAACAGCAGGGCCGGTATCTGCTGCGCGACGCCAGCGTTGCCTTCTTCACCGATTATCACGGCCAGCTGCAGAGCGAGACTTTGGGGCTGCTAGGTAAAATTGACCCCGCCGGCGAATGGTCGCCCTTGGTTCGCCAGAAAGTAGAGGATGCGATGCGGACTCTGCTGGTCGACCTGCAAGCCAAGATGGAACGCTTCATCGCGCAACCCGGTGCGCCGGCAGCTTCGTGAGCTAGAAGCCGACCTTGCGCGTCTCGGACGCGATGGCTTCTGCGCCGATCCACGCGAGATAGCCCGCGAGGCGCTGCAACTGCTGACCCCGCCGGAGCGGATCAGCACCACCGAATCGGCTTCGCGCTACCGCCTGCTGCCGAACGCCGAAGGCGGTGCCCGGCTCTGGTCGGCGACGAAAACGCCCTACATCAACGGCATCCAAGACGCGCTCGACGACCCGTTGGTTCCTACGGTGGCGGTGCCG
>JAIXZK010000027.1 GCA_027489695.1 Sphingomonadales bacterium | reverse complement strand
GTCGCCGCCTTCAGCCGGCCGTCATCGAAGGAGAAGCTCTCCGAAACCGCATATTGCAGATAGAGTTCGCCATCGTCGCAGCCGTGCAGCGCATTGGCGACGAGCCGTTCGGTGCGGACCGGATCAAGATCGGTATCGGCGTAGAAGATGGTGGCGGGATCGATGCTCATGGCAGAGATATAGGACCGCCCGACCCGCAAAGGAACCAGCCATGACGACGCTTTTCCCGATGGCCGCGATCGCCCGAGTCGAAGGCGGGCGTATCGCCGCCGAGGACGACAAATGGGATGGCGAGGCCGCCGCGATCGTGCTGGAGTCGCGGTTCGGGCCGGAGGCACTGCTCGGCCTCGACGCCTTCAGCCATGTCGAGATCGTCTTCGTTTTCGATCAACTGGCGGAAACCGAAATCACCCTCGCCGCCCGGCGGCCACGCGGCAATCCTGACTGGCCGATGGTCGGCATTTTCGCCCAGTGCGGCCGCAACCGCCCGAACCGGATCGGCGTCTCGGTGTGCCGGCTGCTTTCGGTCGCCGGTACCCGGCTCGAAGTTCGCGGCCTCGATGCCATCGCCGGCACGCCGGTGCTCGACATCAAGCCGGTCTTGCGCGGCTTCCTGCCGCGCGGCGAGGTACGCGAGCCGGCCTGGGCCGGCGCCATCATGGCGGATTACTGGTAAAGCCCGGCGCGCTGCAACGGCTTCAGCACCGGCAGCACACTGGCGAAATCATCGCGCCAGGCCGGCACCGCGGCACGCACCGCCAGCGGTCGCCAGCCATAGCCGTCCGGCGTCCGCCCGAGATCGCCGACCGCCACCAGCCGCGCCGGCGAACGGCTGAGCGCGATCCAGGTCGAGGAGGTGAAATTCTGCCCGGCCGGCTGCGGGCGGGGCGGCCGGTAATCGCGCAGCACGGCGTGCCAGCCCTCGGCGGCGGCAATGGCGGCAATCACCGGCTCCAGATCGAGGAAGCGGTTGGAGATATGGACCATCAGCACGCCATCGTCGCGCAGCGCCCGGCCATAGACGCGGAACGCCTCGCGGGTGACGAGATGGAGCGGGATGGCGTCCGACGAAAAGGCATCGACGGCAAGCACATCGAAACGGCGTTCGGGTTCGGCAGCCAGCGTCAGGCGGGCGTCGCCGAGCACGACGCGGAGATCGGGATTGCAGTCCGAAAGATAGCTGAACCGGGTGCGCGCCAGATCGACAACGACGGGATCGATCTCGAACACCGTCCAGTCCTGCCCCGGCTGGCGATAGCAGGCGAGCGTGCCAGTCCCCAGCCCGACGAAACCGATGCGCGCCGCCGGCCCGAACTGCGCCGGCGCCGCCGCCAGCACCAGGCCGACACCACTTTGCGGCGCATAATAGGTCATCGGCACCCGCATCAGCGCGGGGACACGAGACTGCTGGCCGTGCAGGGTGGTGCCGTGCATCAGATAGCGCGAATTGGGTATCTCACTGACGGTATAGACGCCGAAGAAGCTGCGGTGATGCGCGCCTTCCACCGACAGCTTCAGCTGCCCCCAGCCGCCCAGCACCAGCATCAGAACGCCAAACAGCCAGGTGAACAGGCCGCGCCGGCCGATGGCGGTGACGGCGGCGACGACAACCGCGATGGCGACCATCACCACCGGCCACAACAGGCTGCGATCGGCCGCAGTAATGTTGCCATTTCCGGTCCAGCCGATCATTGCCGCGGCCGCCAGCGCCGCCACTGCCAGCAGCCAGCAGGTCACGGGCCGGCGCCAGAGCGGCGCGAACAGCCGTGGCACCGCCGCCGGCATCACCCAGGCGGCGGCGAGCAGCAGCAGCGGATGTTCATAGGGCCAGTCGAACAGCAACGGCGCCGCCAGCGCGCAGATCACACCGCCCATCGCGCCGCCGACCGACAGCCAGACATAGAAATCGGTGAGCTGATCGGCGGGCGGGCGCTCGGCGGCGAGCGTGCCGTGCAGGGCGAGCGCGACGAGGAACAGCAGGGCCAGGCCGATGACGGCAAAGGCGGTGCCGACTTCGGCGCCGGCCTGGAAACAGGCCCAGCCGCCGCCGAGCAGCAGCGCCGGCGGCGCCAGGCCGACGGCGATCCGCGTCAGCCGGGGTCCGGCCTCGGAAAAGGCCAGCACGAAAGTGAGCAGATAGAGGCCGAGCGGCACCACCCAGAGCAGCGGCATCGCCATGATGTCAGTGGTCAAATGCGTCGTCGTCGACAGCAGCAGGGCAGACGGCAGCGCCGCCAGCAGGGTCCAGCGCCGCCGCTGCGCCCAGCTGGTCGGGCGGCGAACCTGCGGCGCCGGCGGGGCCCCACGCGCCACCGCCAACCCGGCGACGCCGGTGAGCAATGCCAGGCCGACAAAGCCCGCCGACCATAGCCAGCGCTGATCGGCCAGGCCGAGCACCGGTTCGACGAGCAGCGGATAGACGATCAGCGCGCCGAAACTGCCGAGATTCGAGGCGGCATAGAGGAAATAGGGATTGGCGGAGCGCGGGTCGCCCGATCGCGCGAACCAGCTCTGCAGCAGCGGCGCCTGCGCCGAAACGAGAAAGAACACCGGCCCGACCGACACCGTCAGCACACCGATCAGCCAAAGCACCGGCGCGATGCTGCCGGCCGGCGGGAACCAGCCGGCAATGCCGATCGGCAGGGTCAGCGCCGCCAGCGCGAACAGGCCGAGATGGATCGCCAGCTGCCGTCGCTGCGGCAGCCGCGCCAGCCGGTCAGCATAGACATAGCCGCCCAGCAAGGCTGCCTGGTAGAACAGCATGGCGGTGTTCCACACCTGCGGCGAGCCCCCGAGCACCGGCAGCACCAGCCGGCCGAACAAGGGCTGGACCAGGAACAGCAGGAAGGAGCCGAGCAGGATCGCGACCGTGTAGAGCGGTCGCAGCCCCCCGGTCACGGCCGTGGCGGTGGCGCCATCGCCGGTCATCGCTGTCTCCATACGAGGAAAATCGTTGCGCCGGCCAGCGGCGGCAGCACCAGCCCGCCGGCCATCATCCACATCGGATAGGGTTCCTGGGCCAGGCTGTAGAGCACGCCGAGCAGCGTCCACATCGCGCCGGCGAAGGCCAGCCAGCCGCGCTCGCCGAGCACCCGCGCCGCAACCGCGCCGGCAAGCGCCGCCATGGCCCAGGTGATGACGATCACCAGCTTGGCGCCCGCCGGCAGCCAGGCGATATAGGCCACATCCGAGGGGAACAGCGCGACGCCGGCGAATTCGCCGATCGCCGTCGCGATCGCGGTTGCCACCAGTGCGGCGAACAGCGCGCCTGCAATCTTGCCGATCGATGCAATGTTCACGTCCAGGCCCCCCTGCCGACGCTGTGCAATTTCTAGAAAGCGCAGTCGAGCACCCAGACCTTGCCCGGCCGATCAAAGACGATCCGCGAACATTGGCCCAGCACGTCGCGGCCGATCAGGATCCAGGGATCGCGACCCTTGCGCTTGCTGGCGGTGACGGTGATCGTGTCGTCGTCGTCCTCGGCGGTGCTGGTGCCGGCGCGCGCCGCGGCATCGATCCGCCGTGCCTCGGCCTCGCCGATGCGCACCGCCGGCCGCACCAGCGGCAGGCCGACGAGCGTTGCCCCTTGCACCGGTGCCAGCCGCTCGAACGGCAGCGCGACGCCCGGGAACGGTTGCCACTGGCCGACGCGGCCGGCGCGCTTGACGAGCCCCGCCGCCGTCAGCGCCGCCGCGGCACGGGCGTTCATGATCGTGTCGGGCGAATTCAGTTCAAAAGAGACGTCGATGGTCTCGCCGCCGATCTCGGCGCGCATCTTCACCGAACCACGGTCGGGACGGGTCAGGCTATAGGTGCGGCTGCCGGGCGCCGTCGGTCCCATCACGAAGGTCAGCCGATCCGCCTTCAGGGCGCTGACCGACAGGATGCCGTCGGCATCGCTGGCGATCGGCTTGTCGACCCACACCGCCGGCACCTGCACCTTGGGCAGGCCACGCGGCTCGATTCCGTAAAGGTTGAAGCGGAAGGTGGCGCTGCCGCCCGGAATCATGGCGTTCTTGAAGCTGCGCTTGCCAATCAGCGGAAAGGCCTTCAGCCCGGCGCGGCCGGCCGGCTCGCTGTTGAGCACCAGCGCCTGGTCGAAGCTGAGCGCCAGCCGCGCATCGATATCGGCGCGCTTGATGTGCAGCGGCAGGTGCGGTTGCCCGCCTTGGGGCACCGTCAGGGTCAGGGCTGGCACCGCCGGCGCCGCCGCGACCGCCGACGCCAGCCAGAACGTCGCTGCCGCCACGGCCGGCCCGGCCAGCGCGCCGCGGCTCACCGACGGTCCGCCGCGCCGCCGGCGAGCACGAAACGGCGGTCGCAATAGCTGCAATCGGCAAAGCCCTCGGCGCCGATCTGCAGCCAGACGCGCGGGTGGCCGTCGCCGCCACGCTCGTCGCCGTCGCAAAAGACCCGGGCGGTATCGGTAACATAGGTTTCGGGAGGCGGGATCATGTCCATCGGCGCCAGCCTCTATCAGCGCCCCGGCGCGAAGTCACCGGGGATCGGCGGCATTTCCGCCGCGCCGGCCACCCTGGCCGCTCGCCGGGTTGCGGGGCGGCCAGCACGGGGCTAAGCCGGCGCCGCATGACGGAAGCCGCCATCTCCATCCGGGGTCTCGAGAAAACCTATGCCGGCGGCAAGCGGGCGCTGAAGGGCATCGACCTTGATGTGCCGCGCGGCAGCATGTTCGGCCTGCTCGGCCCCAATGGCGCCGGCAAGTCGACCCTGATCAACACCCTTGCCGGCCTCGTCAACAAGACCGCCGGCACGGCGCGGGTCTGGGGCTTCGACATCGACGAACACCCGCGCAACGCCAAGCGCAGCATCGGCATCGTCCCCCAGGAACTCTATTTCGACGCCTTTTTCACGCCGTTCGAGACGCTGGAGCTCGCCGCCGGGCTGTTCGGCGTTGCCCCCGCCCAGCGCCGCACGATGGAGTTGCTGGAAGCCGTGCACCTTGCCGACAAGGCGCATGTCTATTCACGCACGCTTTCGGGCGGCATGAAGCGGCGGCTGCTGGTGGCAAAGGCACTGGTCCACAACCCGCCGGTGCTGGTTCTCGACGAGCCGACCGCCGGGGTCGACATCGAACTTCGCCAGCAATTGTGGGATTATATCCGCACTCTGCACGCCGGCGGCACCACGGTCGTGCTGACCACCCATTATCTCGAGGAAGCCGAGGCGCTGTGCGACCGCATCGCCATCGTCAACCATGGCGAGATCGTCGCCAATGACGCGACCTCGACCCTGCTGGCCAGCGCCGGCGACAAGAAGCTGATCGTCACGGTCGATTCGGATATCGCCGCGATCCCGGCCGGGCTCGGGCTGAAAACCGAACTGAAGGGCGAGCGGACGCTGGCGATCACCTATGACAAGCGCGAAGCCAGTGCCGGCCAGGTGCTGGCGGCGATCGCCGCGGCGGGGCTGATGGTCGTCGATGTCACGACGCAGGAAGCCGATCTGGAAGACATCTTCCTGGCGCTGACCCGCCGCTGAGATGGCGCGCCGACCGCCTCCCGAACCGCGCGCCTATGATGTCCTTGTCATCGGCTCGGGCGCTGCCGGCCTCACCGCGGCGCTCACCCTGCCGCCGCATCTGACCATCGCGGTCCTCGCCAAGGGCGATATCGATGCCGGATCGACGGCCTGGGCCCAGGGCGGCATCGCCGCGGTGCTGGAACCCGGCGACACCTGGGAAAGCCATATCGCCGACACGATGATCGCCGGCGCCGGGCTGAACCATCGCGCCACGGTGGAATTCGTCGTCGAACAGGCCTCGGCGGCGATCGACCGGCTGGCGGCGCTCGGCGTGCCGTTCAATCTCGAAACCGACGGCGAGGGCCGGGCCGGCGAGACGAACTCCGAACGCTGGCATCTGACCCGCGAGGGCGGCCACAGCCATCGCCGTATCGTCCATGTCGACGATGCCACCGGCTGGGCGGTGCAGCAGGCGCTGCACGCCGCCGCCGCCGCCCGGCCCAACATCGCGCTGGTGCCCGGCATGGTGGCGCTCGATCTGGTTACCGAACGCCATGTCGAAGGCGAGCGTTTCGCGGCGCGCGGCTGCCACGGCGTCTATGCCTATGACTCGGCCAGCCGCCATGTCGTGCGCTTCACGGCAAAGGCGGTGGTGCTTGCCACGGGCGGTGCCTCCCGCGTCTATCAATATTCGACCAACCCCGATGGCTCGACGGGCGACGGCATCGCCATGGCCTGGCGCGCCGGCTGCCGGGTATCGAACATGGAATTCAACCAGTTCCACCCGACCTGCCTCTACCACCCGCAGGTCAAGAACTTCCTGATCACCGAAGCGGCACGCGGCGAAGGCGGCCATCTGCGGTTGCCGCCGACCCCGGCCGAGGCAGCGCGCGGCGTCACCGCCGGCGATCGCTTCATGGCGCGTTATGATGATCGGCTGGAACTGGCGCCTCGCGATATCGTCGCTCGCGCCATCGATGCCGAAATGAAGCGGCTGGGCATCAGCCATGTGCTGCTCGACATCGCCCATCTCGGCGCCGATTTCGTGCGGCTGCACTTCCCGACCATCCACGCCCGGTTGCTGGAACTCGGCATCGACTGCACGACGCAGCCGATCCCGGTGGTGCCGGCGGCGCATTACAGTTGCGGCGGGGTAATGGTCGATCTGGCGGGCCGCACCGATCTCGCCGGCCTGTGGGCGGCGGGCGAAGTGACGCAATCTGGCCTGCACGGCGCCAACCGGCTGGCGTCGAACTCGCTGCTCGAATGTCTGGTGTTCGGCCAGGCCGTTGCCGACGATATCATGGCGCAATGGGACCCGGCGGCGACCGTGCCGGAAATCCGCCCCTGGGATGAAAGCCGCGTCACCGATTCCGACGAGGAAGTCGTCGTTACCCATAATTGGGCCGAACTGCGCCGTTTCATGTGGGATTATGTCGGCATCGTCCGTACCGACAAAAGGCTGGAGCGCGCCGCGCACCGGGTGAAGCTTTTGCGCAAGGAAGTCGCCGACTATTATGGCAATTTCCGCGTCACCCCAGACCTCATCGAATTGCGCAATCTCGTCACGGTTGCCGATCTGATCGTGCGGTCAGCGCGCGCCCGCAAGGAAAGCCGCGGTCTGCATTTTACCAGTGACTATCCGCGCACCGCCGATGTGGCGCGCGACACGGTGCTCGACCCCGTCATGGTACGCTCCTGAAGCGCAACGCGCTCGTCTTGTGAATGCAACATTCGCAGCAAGTTGCGGCACGGAGCTGAGAGTCAGGCTGATGAACGCTTGACGAAAGCCGTCCCGCTGGCCTAACGAATTTTCCTAGGACTGCGCGATAAAGAAACGTTAACGGACGGGGCGCAACACGCCAGTTGGTCTTGATCCGCCAGGGACGGGTGGGGCAATGAATTTGGTTAGCGCACTGCGGCGAATGTTCGCGTCGCGGCGCGGCAATATCATGACCAACTTCGCGCTGATGCTGCCGATCATCATCGGCACGCTCGGCCTGGCCGTCGAATATGGCGCCGCCACCGTGGTCAGAACGACGAACCAGCGCATCGCCGATGCCGCCGCCTTCGCCGGCGCCGTCGCCTATAATGTCACCGGCAATCTCAGCGATGCCCAGTCCGCGGCGCAGAAGGTCGCCACCCTCAACAATTATTCGGGCGGCACGCCTTCGGTAACGATTGTCCCCTCGCCGGCAGACGCCTCGCGCAACGCCATCAGGGTCAGCCTGTCGCAGACCGTGCCGCTCGGCCTGTCGAGCTTCTTCAGTTCGGCCTATGATTCGCAGACGGTTGCCGCCAACGCCACCGCCGAGCTGATCAGCCAGACCTCCAACTGCATCGTCGCGCTCGATCGCAACAGCAGCGGCATCGAACTCAGTGGCGGTACCAGCGTCACTGGCAACCGCTGCGGCGTTGCCGCCAATGCCCGGCTGCGGCTGGCCAATTGCGGCGTCTACATCCAGGCCAGTTCGGCGAGCTATGGCACCACCCTCGACGTGCCCAACAATTGCGGCGGCACTCTCGGCCTGCGCAAGGCTGACGGCAGCGCGCTGACCGCGGTGCAGCGCAGCGTCGCGGACCCCTATCTGGGCAATGCCGTTGTCGCCAGCGCCACCGCCCGGCTGACGACGGTTGCGGCGCAAACGGCGCCCACGGCGCCGGCAGTTTCCGTCGCCGCTGTCGGATCCCCGATAGCCTTCGGATATAACGACGCCACCACCATCGCCCAGGCCAACACCATCGGTTGCACGGCAACGCGGTCGGGCAGCACCTGGACGATGAATTGCCCGGCGGGAAGCACCCGCAACGTCGGCGCCGTCACCATCAGCGGCGGTATCGCGGTGCGCTTCAACATGACCGGCACGATCGCCAACGTCCTCAACTTCAACGGCTCGGTTTCGGGCGAGGACCGGCTGACCTTCGGCCCCGGCACCTATAACATCCGCGGCAATCTGATCGGCGGCTATGGCGGCATCACCTTCAGCGGCAACGCGCTGAACGTGACCGGCTTCGTCAATCCGGGCAGTAGCGGCACCAGCAGTTTCGGAGACGGCACCTACACCATCAACCAGGGCCTCTTCATGCTGGGCAGCGTCACCGTTACTTTTGGCGCCGGCAGCTACAATATCGGCCGCGCCACCATCGCCTGTGGCGGTTCCGGGCTGTACAGCATCTGCTCACAGACTTCGGGCGGAGTTACCTTTACTGGTTCGTCGACGTTCACGCTCAACAGCGGTCTGCGCACTGGTGGCGGTGCCACCATCACGCTGGGCAGCGGCACCGCCAACAGCTACCACCTCGGCAGCAGTTCCGATGGTTTTGCCTTCCGCGGCGATGGCGGCGCCAAGACGACGCTGGCTGATGCCACCGATGGCGGCCTGATGCAGTTTGTCGGCAATGTGAATCTGACGGGCGGGGGCAGTTGCCTGGTGGTGGGCGCCGCCGGTCAGCACGACATTCGCGGCAATCTCTGGGGCTCGGGCGCGATGTTGCTGCGTACCGGTACCTACACGGTGCTCGGCACCATCAACTTTGGCGGCAGCGGCGGCGGCAACACCAATTGCGGCGGTTCCAACATCGGCCTTTCCGCCGATGGTGTCACCTTCGTCGTCGGCGCCGATTCGCGGATCAGTTCGAGCGGCGGCGCCTGCAGCGGCAATCCGGCCTTCTGCGTTGCGGCCGGCTATTCCTCGGTACTGATGCGGCCGCCGGCATCGGGAAACCAAGCCGGCTTCGCGCTTATCGGCCCGCAATCGTCGACCAACACCGCCGGCGCGCTGTTCACCTCGGGTGCGACCAACAGCATCGTCACCGGCGCCTTCTATCTGCCCAATGGCGCTGTCACCATGTCCGGCGGCGCGCGGACCGGCGATGCAAGCGGCTGCCTCGAACTCATCGGCCAATCCGTATCGCTCAGCGGCGGCGCCGTGCTCGGCAGCAATTGCCTGTCCAGCGGCGGCGCCACCCAGATCAAGGTGCGACTGGTATCATGACCCGGCGACCCCTTTCGGCCCTGCGCCGCCATCGTGGCGGCAGCGTCGCTGTCGAATTCATCATGTTGATCCCGGTATTGACCGTGCTGCTCCTCGCCGCCGTCGATCTTGGCAACGTCATCTATTCGCGGTTTCGGCTGACTTCCTCTGTCGCCGCCGGGGCCGCGCTGGTCGTCAACCGCGCCAGCGATGTCGGGACAAGCGGCGCGACCGCGTTGGCGCAAAGCGCTGCTACCCTGGTTGCCAATGCAAATGGCGATGGCTGGGCCGCGGCGCGCATAATTGTCAACAATGGCCCCGTCGGCACGAAGACCGGCACGGGCGCCGCCTCCGCAACGACAACGACGACAGCGACGACCAACGGTCTCTGCTATTGCCCGACGAGCAACGACAATTTCGGCAACAGCCAGAATTGCGGCACCGGCTGCACCGGCGGCGGGATCGCCGGGCGCTGGGTGCGGATCAGCGCTCGTCGCTCGTTCACACCGGTGCTCAGCGATTACGGCATGGTCCCGAGCGACGGCTATATCACCGTCGTCGCCATGGTGCAGACCGAATGATGCCGCCGCTCCGGCGCAGTCGCGGCTCCGCCGTGCACAAATGCGTTTCCGGCACCTCGGCCGTCGAAACCGCTCTGCTGATGCTGCCGTTTCTGGCGATGGTGTTCGGCGGCATCGAAATCGCCCGCTTCACCTGGACGCGGATGGTATTGGAACAGGTTGCCTATGCCGGTGCCCGTTGCGCCGGCCTGCGCGCCGTTGCCTGCTCGAACGCGCCGACGAATTCAACCGAAGTCCGCGTCTATGATCCTGCCAAGACGAGCAGCTATATCAGCGCCACCGCCTCGGCGCGATTGGTCGAACTGCCCTCGTCGGAAGTGACCGTCAACGCCGTCACCACGTGCAGCGGCAGCGCCAACTTCGTCGAAGTCGTGCTGCGCCATCGCTTCGGCTCGGGCTTCCTCGAACTCGCCGGCCTTGATGATACCACCATCACCGCCAGCGCCTGCTTCCCGCAGCAGACCTGACGCCGCCGCGACGGCAGCGCCGCCGGCGCCGCCATCGCGCCTCAGCCCATTAGCTCGCGCACATCGGTCAACCGCCCGGTGATCGCCGCCGCCGCCGCCATTGCCGGCGACACCAGATGCGTCCGCGCCCCCGGCCCCTGGCGCCCGACGAAATTGCGATTGCTCGTCGAAGCGCAGCGCTCGCCGGCGGGCACCTGATCGGGGTTCATGCCGAGGCACATCGAGCAGCCGGGCTCGCGCCAGTCGAAACCGGCTTCGATGAAGATGCGATCGAGCCCCTCGGCCTCGGCCTGGCGCTTGACGAGGCCCGACCCCGGCACGACCAGCGCCTGGCGGACATGGCTCGCCACCCGGCGGCCCTTCGCCACCGCGGCGGCGACGCGCAGATCCTCGATGCGGCTGTTGGTGCAGCTGCCGATGAAGATGTTCTGCACTTCCAGGTCCTGCATCGCCATGCCCGGCGCCAGGCCCATATAGTCGAGGCTCTTCGCGGCGGCGGTGCGCTTGGCATCGCTGGCGAAACTGTCCGGTCCCGGCACGCGATCGGTGATGGCGATGACGTCCTCGGGGCTGGTGCCCCAGGTGACCAGCGGCGCGATGCTGCCGCCGTCGATGACGATGGTCGCGTCATAAACTGCGCCGGGGTCGCTGGGCAGCGTCCGCCACCAGGCCAGCGCCGCTGCCAGCGCTTCGCCGGTCGGCGCGCGTGGCCGGCCGATGACATAGTCGAAGGTCTTCTGGTCCGGCGCCACCAGCCCGGCGCGGGCGCCGGCCTCGATCGCCATGTTGCAGACCGTCATGCGGCCTTCCATGCTCAGCGCCGCGATCACCTCGCCGGTATATTCGATGACATGGCCGGTGCCGCCGCCGGCGCCGAGCCTGCCACAGATCGCCAGCGCGACATCCTTGGCCGAGATCGAGAAGCCGAGCGAACCCGTCACCCGCACTTCCATCGCGCGCGAGCGCTTGAGCAGCAGCGTCTGGGTGGCAAAGACATGTTCGACTTCCGACGTGCCGATGCCGAACGCCAGCGCGCCGAAAGCGCCATGCGTCGCGGTATGGCTGTCGCCGCAGACGATGGTCAGCCCCGGCAGGGTGAAGCCCTGTTCCGGGCCGATGACATGGACGATGCCCTGTTCCGGCGCATCGATGGCGAACATCTCGACGCCGAAATCGCGGCAATTGTCGGCGAGCGCCTCCAGCTGCGCCTTCGACATCGGATCGAGAATCGGCAGCCGTCGGTCGGTGGTCGGCACATTGTGATCGGGCACGGCCAGCGTCAGGTCGGGCCGCCGCAGCCGCCGCCCGGCAAGGCGCAGGCTCTCGAACGCCTGCGGCGTCGTCACCTCATGGATGAGGTGGCGATCGATAAAGACGAGGTCGGTGCCATCGTCGCGGGAGGCGACGACATGATCGTCCCAGATCTTGTCGTAAAGGGTGCGCGGAGCGGTCGGTGCCATGGCCCGGCTATGCACGACAAGGCCGTTGCAAATCCAGCCTGCGAATGCACAGGGCCGCTACCCGACCCGTAGTGCCACCGCGTCCCCGAAGATCTCCGGGCGGCCGCGGAACGTCACCCGCAGCCGGATGACGGCACGCAGGCGCCGCTCCGCCTCGGCATCGGCGGGCAGGATGCGTATGCTGCGCACTTTGCCGGAGAGGCCGACGACACAAGCGGGCTGCGGCAGGTTCAGCACCCAGCGGCTGCCCTCCGGCGTGGCGGCGCGCGTCAACACACCGCGCAGGATGCGCGCCGGCGCGTCGACGCCGGTCTGCCAGCAGGCGGCGGGTGGGGGTGCGGGGTCCATGGGCGATTTTTACCATGACGCGAGGGGTCGGAACGAAGAAAAAGGGCCTCCGGAGGCCCTTTTCCTTTACCCCCGCCAACCCGTCTGGCGTTCCATCTCGTCGGCAACCAGCGCCGCCAGCCGCGCCGCCATCGGGCCGGGCGTGCCGCTGCCGACCGGCCGGCCGTCGATCGTCACCACCGGCAGCAGCGGCGCGGTGGTGGAGGTGAGCAGCGCCTCATCGGCGGCGAGCGCTTCCTGAAGGGTGAAGGCGCGTTCCTCCACGACGATCTGCGCCTCGCGCGCCAGCCGGATCAGCGTGGCGCGGGCGATGCCGCCCAGGATATGCGGGGAGAGCGGATGGGTGATCAGCCGGCCGCCGGCGACGATCCAGGCATTGGTCGATCCGCCTTCGCGTACCACGCCATCGGGCGTCACCAGCCAGGCCTCGAAGGCGCCGGCGGCCTTGGCGGCCTGTTTGGCCAGCACATTGGGCAGCAGCCCGGTGGTCTTGATCTCGACCCGGCCCCAGCGGTCGTCGGGCCGGGTGATGACGGCGATGCCGGTGCGCTGCTGCCGGACGCGCTGGGCGAAATCGAAGCGCCGCACCGTCATCACCAGGCTGGCGCGGGCGGCGCCCGGAAAGACATGGTCACGCCGGGCGACGCCGCGGCTCAGCTGCATGTAGAGCAGCGCGTCACGATGGCCGTTGCGCCGCACGAGGTTGCGCGCCGCGATGCCCAGCGCCGCGTCGCTCATCGGAAAGTCGATCGCCAGCGCCGCCAGCCCGCGCCGCAGCCGGGCGAGATGGCCGTCCCAGTCGAGCAGCCGGCCGTTCATCACCGCCGTCACCTCGTACAGCGCATCGGCGAATTGCAGGCCGCGATCCTCCACCGGCACCGACGCCTCGCGCAGCGGCAGGATGCGACCATCGACATAGGCGAGTTGCGGCATTTGGGCTCGGGCTCTTGGCGGCGGAAAGCCGCGACAGACCGGGGTTCTAGCCGTTAGGAAGGCGCCATGTCAGCCCCTCAGCTTGTCTGGTTCCGCAACGATCTGCGCCTCGCCGATCACGCCGCCATCCGCGCCGCCGCCGCCGCGGGCCCGGTGGCGCTGCTCTACGTCTTCGACGAAGTGACGCCCGGCGGCTCTCTCGGTTCTTGGGCGATGGGCGCGGCGCAGCGCTGGTGGCTGCACCACAGCCTGACGGCGCTCGCCCGCGACATTGCGGCGCACGGCGGCCGGCTGCTGCTGCGCCGCGGTGCCGCCGGCGTGATCGTGCCGCAGGTGGCGCGCGAGATCGGCGCCGCCGCCGTCCATGTGCTCCACCATGTCGAGCCCTGGGCGGCGGTGCAGGAAGCAGCGATCAAGGCCGACCTCGGGGCCGATCTGCCGCTCAACCGCTATGATGGCGCCTTTCTGATCCGGCCGTCTCAGGTCCGCCAGGACAATGGCGCGCCCTACAAGGTATTCACCCCCTGGTGGCGGCGCGCGCAGCGCCAGTTGCCGCCGCCGCCACCGCGCCCGGCGCCAATGATGCAATTCCACGCCGGCGGGAAGAGCGACGACCTCGACAGCTGGAACCTGCTGCCGCGCACCCCCGACTGGTCCGGTGGTTTCGGCATCTGGACTCCGGGCGAGGCCGGCGCCGCGGCCCGGCTGAAAGCGTTTCTCGACGTCGCCGCCGGCTATGACGTTGCGCGCAACCTGCCATCGCAGGAAGGCACGTCGCGCCTCTCCCCGCATCTGGCGATGGGCGAAATCTCCATCGCCAGCGTCTGGCACACCATCGCCGACGTCCTGCCGGCCGCCGCCGCCGAGCCCTTCCTGCGCGAGCTCGGCTGGCGCGATTTCGCCGCAAACATGCTGGAGATCTTCCCCGATCACGCCGATGCGCCGGGGCGGCCGGGCTTCGAACTGGCGTGGCGCGATGCCCCGGCCGACCTCAGCGCCTGGCAGCGCGGCGAGACCGGCTATCCCATCGTCGATGCCGGCATGCGCCAGCTATGGGCCACCGGCTGGATGCACAACCGCGTCCGCATGATCGCCGCGTCGTTCCTGACCAAGCATCTACTGATCGACTGGCGGCTGGGCGAACGCTGGTTCTGGGATTGCCTTGTCGATGCCGATCTCGGCGCCAATGCAATGGGCTGGCAATGGGTGATGGGATCGGGCGCCGAATCCGCCCCCTTCTACCGCATCTTCGCCCCCGTCACCCAAAGCGCCAAATTCGGCGCCGCTGCCTATATCCGCCGCTGGGTGCCGGAGCTGGCCGGCATGGACGACAGCAGCATCCACGCCCCCTGGGAAGCCTCGCCACTGCTACGCTCGGCCGCCGGCGTAAGATTGGGCAGCACTTACCCACTGCCGATCGTTGACCACGCCGCCGGCCGGGCACGCGCGCTGGCGGCGCATGCGGCGATGAAGGCGGCGGACGAGGGATGAAATTCAAGAAAGCGGAGCTTCCGGCAAGCGGCGGGGCCGTGCTTCTCGCTTCGCGGCGAGAAGCAATATCATTCGATGATTTCAGTCTGCGCAGGCAGCAGTATTTCAACAGCTAGACAGCAGTTTCGGCCATCCGTCGTTTCC
>JAIXZK010000155.1 GCA_027489695.1 Sphingomonadales bacterium | reverse complement strand
GGGCGGTGGCGGCGAAGCTGTTCGCGGGGGACTGAGGCTCAGCCGAGCAGCATGTCCAGGTCACCGAGGACGAGGCTGCCCGTTCCCATCCGCGTCAGGCCGCCCATGGTGAGAACCACGCCATGCGGCGGGCCGGGCGCGCTGATTTCGAAATCACCGGCGCTCAGCTGGGCGTTGGTGATGCCGTTGATGACGACGAAATCGCCATTGCCGAGGTTGATCGCGGTGGTGCCGCCATTTTCGACGAAACGGACCTGCAGCGCCGCGAAGCTGGCGAAGCCGAAGGCCGAGACATCGATGCGGTCGACGCCGGGGGTGAAGTCGCCGATGACATCGCCGCCGGTGCCGCCGGTGAGCAGGAAGACATCCGCGCCGCCCTCGCCGAACAGCACATCGTTGCCGCCACCGCCGTCGAGCGTGTCATTGCCGGCGCCGCCGAGCAGATAATTGGCGATTTCATTGCCGGTCAGCCGGTTGGCGCCATCGTTGCCGACGCCGAACGGGGTGGCACCGAGCAGCACCAGTTCCTCGACCTGGGGGTAGAGATAATAGCCGGCGCCATTGATGGCGGCATAGACGATGTCATAGCCCTCGCTGGCGCCTTCGAAGGTCAGGTCGTCCGGGGTGTCGACGAAATAGATGTCGTCGCCGCCAGCGCCATTCAGGATGTCATAATCACCCAGGCCGGAATCGCCGCGGATCGTGTCGTTGCCGTCACCTCCGACAATGATGTCGGTCGAAAAGGTGCTGCCGCCGACGAGCCAGTCGTTGCCGGCCTCGCCATAGACGGCATCGGCGTCGTCGCCGCCGGCGATCGTGTCGTCGCCATCGCCACCAGCCAGATAGTCAATCCCGGCGTCGCCATTGAGGACGTCGCTGCCCTCGGTGCCGAAGATCGCATCATTGCCGTCGCCGCCATCGATCGTATCGTTGCCGGCGAGGCCGATCAGCAGATTGGCGCCGCCGTTGCCGATGATGCGGTTCGCCAGCTCGTTGCCAACCCCGAACAGGTCGGCACCGGCTTCGTCTGAAAGCACCAGCGTCTCGAGCTCGGCCCAGAGATAATAGCTGCCGGTCGAGAAAACCGTGTCATTGCCACCGCGCAGCGCCTCGAAGACCACATCGGCCTCGCCGTCGACGAAGAATTGGTCATCGCCGGAACCGCCGTCGAGGGAATCATTGCCGGCGCCACCGGACAGCGTGTCGCGCCCGTTGCCGCCGCCCAGCACGTCATTGCCATTGCCGCCTTCGATGTTGTTGGCGGCGTCATTGCCGAAAATCCGGTCGTTGCCGCTGCCGCCCACGGCATTTTCGATGGTGGTGGTCAGCGCGATGCCGAGATTGTCTTCCCAGGTGAACAGGTCGGCGACACTGCCGATGGTCTGGGCGATGAAGCTGGCAAAGCCGGGGAATTGCGCGACATAGCTGGCGATCTGGTCGTCGCGGCTGAACACCCCCAGGCTGGAATAGCCGCCGGGAGCGAGATCGACGATCACCGGCCGGGTGAAATTCTCGAACGAGAAAGTGTCCTTGCCGCCGGCATCATAGACCGACTGGACCACGGCGGCGCTGGCGTCGAACTGGTAGAAATTGTCGCCGGCGTTGGTCGTCGGGTCGGCGCCATAGATCGCCTGGACGGCGGCGATATCGATGACCATCGGCGTGATCGGCTGCACCGCGGCGATCACCGACTGGATGGTGTTCGGGCCGCCGGTGAAGCGCACCACCCGCCCGGGCGGGGTATAGGACATGACCGTGTAGCGGACATTGTCGAAGCCTTCGGCGAGCAGCGGCGTCTCGAACGGATGCTTCAGGCCGAGGACATGGCCGATTTCATGGACCAGCGTGGCGAAATAGCCGGTGCTGCTGCCCGGCATGGTGTCGTTGCCGGCGGTGGTGCTGTCGAGCCAGATGTCGCCGACGACGCCGCCCGGCGGCTGCGGGGTGCCGCCATAGGCATAGCCGGCGGCGCCGCTGGTGATGGTGGTATAGGCGACGCGGATCTCGCCGCGGCTGTCGGCGCTGTCGGTGACCCATTGGAAGGTCGGCGTGATCAGCAGGTCCCACAGCTGGATGGCTTCGCGAAAGGCGCCGAATTCGTCGGTGCTGATCGCGCCATAGCCGGGCAGGAACGGCTCGCTGCCGGCGGCATAGCCGGGCCAGACGGCGCTGCCGGCCTGGGGGTGCGAGAAGGTGAACTGATTGGCGCCGAGCGCGAAGCCGGCTTCGTGCAGCCCGGCGTCGATCTGCACCGGTGTCAAGGTAACCCTGCTCATCGTCCGCCCCCCGCCATTAATGCGGACTTTTAACCGATCGTTACGCCGAAGTCAGCCCGTCGCCGGCATGAATCATCCGATCCGGAATCGAAAACGCCCCCGCGTTGGCGGGGGCGTTCTCTGATCCGGTTGCGCGAAGGCTAACCCCTTCAAGCGACGTCGCGCTCCGGCTGCGGATCGCGCAGCGAATAGCCGCGGCCCCACACCGTCTCGATGCAGCCCGACGCCGGGGCGCCGGCCAGGTGCAGCTTCTTGCGCAGCTTGCAGACGAAAACGTCGATGATCTTCAGCTCCGGCTCGTCGCGGCCGCCATAGAGATGCGTGAGGAACATCTCCTTGGTCAGGGTCATGCCCTTGCGCAGCGACAGCATCTCGAGGATCGCATATTCCTTGCCGGTCAGGCCGACGCGGCGGCCGGCGACTTCGACGGTGCGCGCGGCGAGATCGATCGATACCGGGCCGGTGGTGATCACCGACTGGGCATGGCCCTGGCTGCGCCGGACCAGCGCGTGGAGGCGGGCGAGCAGCTCGGCCTTTTCGAAGGGCTTGGTCACATAATCGTCGGCACCGGCGCCGAAGCCGGTGACCTTGGTGCTGGTATCGCTGTCCCCGGACAGGATCAGCACCGGCGAATTGACGCGCAGCATGCGCAGCCGCTTCAGCACATCATGGCCATGCATGTCGGGCAGGGTGAGATCGAGCAGGATCACATCGAATTCATAGGTGCGGGCATATTCGAGCGCGACTTCTCCGGTGGCGGCGCTCTCATGCTCGAACCCGGCCTCGTCGAGTATCAACTCGATGGCTCGGGACATTGCCCGGTCGTCCTCGATCAGCAGCACACGCATCGTCAACTCCTCCGGGATCCCCCTGTCGGCCGTGACCTCACATCGACGACCGCTGATCCCGAGATTATTGAACGCCTTTTGGTCATCATGGTAAAGACCGATACGCCGTATACGGTCATTTGATAGGCGAATGGTTGCCAGAGGGGGCAGGAACGAAGGCAGCTCGATCACCGCTGCCGCCCTTCAAAAACAGGACGATAGATCTGGACGCGGGTCACCCGCAGGCCCGGCGTGCCGGCGCAGGCGACGGCCCTTTCCCACAGGCGAATTTCGGCCTCGCTCAACCCGTAACGGCTGCAGGCCTCAGTCCTTGATAGCGTTCCGGCGGCAATTGCATCCAGAATGGCTGCCTTGCGACGCGCCACCCAGCGTCTGGTATCCACCGGCGGCAGGCCGTTGGCGTCGAGATCGTCGGCGCGAGTGCTGGCACGGATACGCGGCATGATGGGTCCCTTGTTGTTACCGATTGTCATGGTTGACGGCGCCAGCCGGGCGCGGGTTCAGCCGGCGGGGTGGTTAACGGCAAGGATCTGCCGCTTTTCCGGCCAGCGCTGGCCGTGGCGGCGCCTGGTCTGGGCCGGCCCGGCGCGGCGGGCGGGGTTGACGGCAGCCCGGCGGCGCCCACATGGCGAGGCCATGGCCACCATGCCCGCCCCTGATAGCCTATCAACCCTTGATGCTGCTGCCGGCCCGGCGGCGATCCTGGCGCCGTTGGCCGGGCGCCGGGTAGCGGTCGCCATGTCGGGCGGCGTCGATTCCTCGGTGGTGGCGGCACTGGCGGCGGACGCCGGCTGCGATGTCGTCGGCGTCACCCTGCAGCTTTACGACAGCGGCGCCGCCGCGGCGCGGCCCGGCGCCTGTTGCGCCGGCGCCGATATCCGCGACGCCCGCGCCGTCGCCGATCGGCTCGGCATCGCCCATTATGTCGTCGACATGGAAGCCCGCTTCCGTGCTGCGGTGATGACCGCCTTTGCCGACAGCTATTCGCGCGGCCAGACGCCGGTGCCCTGTGTCGAATGCAACAAGACGGTGAAGTTCACCGATCTGCTGGCACTGGCGCGCGAACTCGGTGCCGAGGCGCTGCTGACCGGCCATTATGTCCAGCGCATCGCCGGCCCGGCCGGGGCCGAGCTCCATCGCGGCGCCGATCCCGGCAAGGATCAGAGCTATTTCCTCTGGGCGACGACGGCGGCGCAGCTCGACTATCTGCGCTTTCCGCTGGGCGGGCTCGCCAAGCGCGAGGTGCGCGCCCTTGCCGAGCGCCATGGCCTGTCGGTTGCCGCCAAGCCGGACAGCCAGGACATCTGCTTCGTCGCCGGCGGCGATTATGTCGACACGGTCGAGCGGCTGCGCCCGGAACTGGCGCGGCCCGGTGCCATCGTCGATCCCGCCGGCCGGGAGATCGGCCGCCATGGCGGCATCCACCGCTTTACCGTTGGCCAGCGCCGCGGGCTCGACATCGGCGGCCAGGCCGAACCGCTCTATGTCATTGCCATCGACGCCGCGAACAATCGCGTCGTCGCCGGGCCGCGCGCCGCGCTCGCCGTCGCTGCGGTACGGCTGGAGGGCATCAACCGGCTGGATGATGGCCATGCTGGAGTCGCGGCGATGATCAAGGTGCGATCGATGGCGGCGCCGGCGGCGGGGCGCTGGAGCGGCGACGAGATCGTGTTCGACGAACCGCAGTTCGGCGTGGCGCCGGGCCAGGCGGCGGTGGTCTATGCCGGCTCGCGCCTTCTCGGCGGCGGCACGATTGCGGCGACGTCGCGAGGGTAGGGCGCCGCAAGACGGCCTCCGGTGGCTGGGACGACCCTTCCAACATTGTGAAATGGTAATAATCGGCGAGCGCTTGCCACCGCCACGTCAGCAACTGTCAATAATTTGACGTCAGCGTCAAAGGATTGACGCCGACGTGTCAAATATTTGACCCTGAAATTCAATGTTAATGGTTGCCGGCCAACTTTCGCCGGTGTGCCTGAATGGCACGGGTCTTGCTTTATCCCGAGCATGACCGCGCCCTCTTCCCCGCCCGCCGCCCCTGCGCCGCCGCCGAACGATCCGGCCGAATGGTTGCCCGGGGTCGATCGCATCGATCTCGGTGACACGCTGCTGGTCAGCGACGGTTCGCGGCCGATCTGGCGCCATGTCGCGGTGGCGCGCGCCAGCCGTTCGCGGGCGTTGCTGTTGCCGAACCGGCTGGAGCTGCGCGTCGCCCCCGGGGATCATGAATTCGCCCTCGGCCTGATCGCCGCGTTCGCGACGCCGGACGATCGCCCCGCCGCCGCCGATCCCGGCAGCCGCGAGCTGCTGGCGCTGGCGGCGCGGGTGGCGGTGCATGACGTCACCGTCCTCATCGAAGGCGAGACCGGCACCGGCAAGGAAGGTCTCGCCCGCCTGGTTCACACCCTGTCCCCCCGCCGCGACTCTTCCCTCGTCGCGGTCAACTGCGCCGCGCTCCCCGAAACGATGTTGGAAGCAACCTTGTTCGGACACGAGCGCGGCGCCTTTACCGGCGCCTCCGGGGCGAGCCGCGGGCTGATCCGCTCGGCCGAAGGTGGTTCGTTGCTGCTCGACGAGGTCAGCGAGCTGCCGTTGGTGCTGCAGGCCAAGCTGTTGCGGACGATCCAGGAACGCGAGGTGCTGCCGATCGGCGCCACCCGCGCCGAGCCCATCGACGTGCGCTTCATCGCCTGCGCCAACAAGGATCTTTCGGCCGAAGTCGCCGCCGGGCGCTTCCGTGCCGATCTCTTCTACCGGCTGGCGGTGTTCCCGCTGCGCTCGCTGCCGCTGAAGCAGCGCCGCGCCGATATTGCCGCCATCGCGGCGCGCTGGCTGCTGCGCGCGGCGCGCGGGGTGGTGCCGTGGATCACCGCCTCGGCGCTGGCGCGGCTGAAAGGCCATGACTGGCCGGGCAATGTCCGCGAGCTCGGCAATGTCCTCGATCGCGCCCTGGTGCTGACCGGCGGCGATGTCCTGGACGTCGACCACCTGCTGTTCGATCGCACCATCATCGACGGCGTCGCGCTCGCCGAGCCGGCGCCGCTGACCGGCATCGTGCGGACGCATGAGGATCGGGTGATCCGCTCGGTGCTCGCCGAGACGCACAGCCGCCGCGACGCCGCCGAGCGGCTGGGGATCAGCGAGCGCACCCTGCGCTACAAGCTCGCCGCGATGAACGGCCGCCGGCCTGGCGCCGCGCCTATGGTGCAATAGGCGATGTTGCCGCCCGTCGACACGCGGTCGGTGCTGGCCCTGCGTGCCGAGATACTGGCGCGCAATGCGGCGCTGGCATCGTCGGTGGCGCCAGCCCCGGCCCCGAAATTCGAGACCGCGATGCGCGACGCGCTGCACGCCGTCAGCGCTGTGCAGGACAGCGCCGGCGCCGCTTCCGCCGCCTATGAGCGCGGCGCGACGCAGGACCTGGCGAGCGTGATGATCGCCCGACAGAAGGCCTCGATCGCCTTCGAGGCGACGCTGCAGGTCCGCAACCGGCTGCTCGGCGCCTACAAGGACGTGATGAGCATGCCGCTATGACGCGGCCCGCCCTGATCGCGTGTCGCTGAGATGGCGGCGGCGAGCCTTGCCGTGCCGGTGCCGCCGGCGCGCGATGGTCCCCCCGTCGCGGCGTTGCCGGTCTTGCCGGCGCTGCCGGCGCGGCTGCGCGAACTGGCGGCGGCGCCGGCGGTGGTGCGGGCGCGGCCGGCGATCCTGGCGGCGCTGGCGCTACTGGCGGTCGCGGTGCTGTGGCTGGCGTTGCGCGCGCCCGACTGGCGGCCGCTTTATGGTGACCTGTCGGATGGCGACAAATCGGCGGTGCTGGCGGCGCTGGAGGCCGGCAATTACAGCGCGCGCGTCAACCCCGACACCGGCGCCGTCGAGGTGGCGTCGGGCGATGCCGCGGCGGCGCGCATCCTGCTGGCCGGGCAGGGGCTGCCGAAATCGGCGCGCGCCCTCGATCCGGTCGGCGACATGCCATTGGGGCTCAGCCGCGCCGTCGAGGCGGCGCGGCTGAAATCGGCGACGGAAGTCGAACTGGCGCGCTCCATCGAGGCGATCGACGGCGT
>JAIXZK010000204.1 GCA_027489695.1 Sphingomonadales bacterium | reverse complement strand
GCCACCAGCGTGCTGCTGGAGACAAAATAGGCAATGTCGCCCAACGCCAGCCTGGGCCGCAGGCGGATCGCCAATTCACCCTGGCCGAGGCCCGGTCCTGTCGCCAGCACGCTGAACTCGATGGTCGGAAAGGTCAGGAAGAGGAACCGGCCGAGGACGTCGAGTGCGTCCTTCAAGGTGGCGGCGTTCATCGCGGCATAGGCCGGCAAGCCCATATAGGCCGCCTCGAACCCCTGTGCGAGCCGGATCCCGAGGTGTGGCTCCCCGGAGATCGCCAGTGCGTTCAGGACAAGCCGACGCAACGACCAGAAGGCAAACCGAAAATCGGGGTCGCCAAGGCCCGCCGCGGTCAATCCCGTCCCGGCCAAGAGCGCATCGGTCTCATACCCTTCCTCGCGAAGCTTCCGAAAGACGAAACCGGGATAGTCCGTCGGCAGCGCCGGGTCTTCCGCAGCAAAGGCTATCGTGGCCACAGGGCGAGGGCGCTCCCAGATTCAGCCACATTGCTACACAAGCGCGATGCGTTCGGGCAAGCCGCGCTGGCGCCGTGCCGGTGCCTGGGCGTGTAGCCATGGCCAGGAAGGGCCGTCGCGTGACGAACGCGCAGTGGATAGGCGTTGAAGCGGGACCCCATGCGATCCGCACTAAAAAACTCTAATTGTTGTGGAATCTCAAGTTATGTGGGGTCCCGATCGGCGCCGATCGGGACTCCGCCAAAAAAGGCATTCCTGAACAATTTCAAGCGTCTGTACTGAATTAGCGGGGGGCTTCGGCGCCGATCCACAACTTACCGCAATTGCTACCGAACAATGCTCTTAGCGGCCTCTCAGAGCCGCTTGATTACATCATTACAGTGATTACCTGTGCCATATCGAGACGATCCGAATGTATGCGGATAATAGAGCTGCAATTCAGTGCATGCATCTGCCGTAGAAAAATACATTTATTCTGCGACGCACTTGGAGGACGAGATATCCCTTATATATCATCGAATGGGTTGCCGCGCGTCTGGCGATTATATGCGCACCGCCCGGCGCTTTATGCCGTGAGGTGCCCTTGCCGCGGCAAAAGTCCCATTCGCCGAATCCCACTCCCGTCCCACCCAACGTGCGTGCAGTCCCACCCATCGCGATATTTATCCCACACTGCGCGAGCCCCATCCCGCTTTGGCTGCAAGCGATCCAACGTAACCGGTCGCGCGTCCCACGATAGCGGTGGCGCATCCCACATAAGCGCCGCGCGATCCCAGCGAATCAATACCAATGCCGTTTAAAGGGCGACATTGGTCGCTGTTACGCGAGGGGCCTTCCCTGTTTTGAAGGGGCGAGTTCCCTGATAAGGCGCGGGGAATTCCCTGTTCCAAAGCCACCGATCCCCTGCTCAACCCCCTGTAAGTTAAAGCAGAATGGCCTGTCTCACAGCCCGATCCAGGTCCCAGAAACAGCGAAAAAGGCGAAAACAGGGAATAACAGGGAAATCAGCGCGAGACCGGTTCGGTGCAGACTGCGTCGCGCACCAATGCTTCAGCAATTTGTCTTCGCCGCCGGGCGCCCCTTGTCGCGCGGGCGGAAGGCTGACCCTGTCGATGACGGGGTGCGACGTTGCAGACGCGTTGCGCGCTGTGCCAAGCGCAAATTCGGGCCGGCGTGAGCGGCGATGCCATCAGGCATCGATCGAGATGAGATGCTTGATCTCGTCGGTCTTGAAGCCGATGGCGGCGGGCTGGCGGACGCCGGGCAGGACGCCGACATCGTAAAGTTCGCGCACCACGCCCTCGATGCGCACCCAATGGACCATGTCGCCGCTGGCCAGATCGATGACGGCCAGGCCGCAGCGCGGCTCGGCATCGCGGGCGCTGAGCGCTGCGTCGATGGGCAGGCCCGAAAAAGTGCGGCTTTCGCGCGGCAATGACAGGCCGATCACGGCATGGCCGGCGACAAAGGCAAGGCCGCGGGCGAAGCCGGGCAGGAAGGCGACCGGCTCGAAGCGGCCGCCGCCCGCGGGTACCCGCCCCAATTCGCCGGTGCCGGCGTTGAGCAGCCAGATGGCGCCGTCATGAACGCGCGGCGAATGCGGCATCGACAGGCCGTCGGCGAGCACCGCGTCGTCACCCACCCCCAGCAGCACGCCGCCATCGACCCGCCGGTCACGCCAGCCATCGGCGACGTCGGAGCGCGAGACAGCCGTGACATAAGCCGGCACGCCATCCACCAGCGCCAGGCCATTCAGATGGCAGCGGTCCTCGGCGGCAAGCCGGGAAATGAACGGCGGCTGCCACAGCGGCTTGAAGCTGTAACCGGTGCTGACCGTGGCCAGGCAGTTGAACAGCGTGTTGGCGAACACCGGCTGGCCGTCACCACCAAAGCCGATGTCGTGGACATCGAGATCGCCGGTGACCCAGCTCTGATGCGGCACATAGAGCGCGTCGCTGCCATCGGGCGCCACGCCCCCCGCGGGCAGGACATTGTCGAGTCGGTGAATCTGGAACTCGCTGGCCAGCAGCAGACTGCGGCCATCGCCACTGACGCCGAGCCCCATGCAACGCGGAAAGCTGCGCTCGAACACCGACAGCCGGCCATCGGGCTTGACGCCGAGCAGGAACAATTTGCCGGCGCGATAA
The DNA here is from genome assembly GCA_027489695.1 of Sphingomonadales bacterium. Lineage (GTDB taxonomy): Bacteria > Pseudomonadota > Alphaproteobacteria > Sphingomonadales > Sphingomonadaceae > Sandarakinorhabdus. The sequence continues at coordinate 8,514 of JAIXZK010000204.1, read as the reverse complement.
GTGGTGAAGGCGAGGGCAGCGCCGGTGGAGGCGAGCCATTGCGGGAAGTGCCGGGAGGCGGAGAGGGCAAACAGCTCGTCAGCGTCGGCCGATATCGTCGCGGTCGCTGGCGTCGTCATGTTCCCCGGTTCCCGCTGTTCATACCGTCGAGCGCATCTGCCACATCCCGGCCGCCGATGGCATGGTGCGTCTTGAATAACGAGTCATCGCTGTGTCATTAACGCTACGTAACGTCGAGATAGCGTTTTTTGCAGCCTTTTGGGGAGGGGCTAGGCACGATGACACCGGTGGTCGATCTCACGGCGCTTTTGGCCGTTCAAGGCTTTGTCATCCAGGGCGATGCAGCGGGCGACGGCGCAGGTTTCAGCGTGTCGGCGGCCGGGGATGTCAACGGCGACGGCATTGACGATCTGATCGTCGGTGCACCCTATGGTGTCGATGGCGGCAGATATGCCGGCGAAGCCTATGTTATCTTTGGCACGGCGGGCGCGACGCGCGGCCGCATCGATCTCACCACCCTCGCTGCCGGGGACGGTTTCATCGTCCAGGGCAGCGCCATCAGCCTTGTCGGTTTCCAGGTGTCCGGCGGTGGGGACGTCAACGGCGACGGCATCGATGATCTGATCGTTGGCGCACCCTTAGTTAACTACGGCGGCGGCGGAGCCTATGTCATCTTCGGCAAGGTTGGCGCGACCCGGAGCACCGTCGATCTGACCGGCCTTGCCGCGAGCGACGGCTTTTTCGTCAAGGGAGCAAACGAGAACGTCCTCGTCACGGTCGGTAGAAGCGTTTCCTCGGCCGGTGACATCAATGGCGACGGCCTGGACGATCTGATAATCGGCGCCCGCTATGGCATCGATGGCGTCACTATTGCCGGCCAGGCCTATGTGGTTTTTGGCAAGACCGGCGCGACCCGCGGTCAGGTTGATCTCGTTAGCCTTGCCGCCAGCGACGGCTTCCTGATCCAGGGCGAGGTAAACGGCTATGCGGGCTGGAGCGTCGCCGCGAGCGGAGACGTCAACGGCGACGGCCTCGACGACCTGATCGTCGGGGCCCCTGGCGACAGTAGCGGAGCCTATGTGGTGTTCGGCAAGGCTGGCGCCACCCGCGGCCCGATCGATCTTGCCAGTCTTGCCGCCAGCGATGGTCTTTCCATTCGATACGACACCGAACGGAGTGCGGGCGTCAGCGTCGCTTCCGCCGGCGACATCAATGGCGACGGCATCGCCGATCTGATCATCGGGGCGCCCGATGAGGCTCGGGCCGCCGGCGAGGCTTTTGTGATCTTCGGCACGACCGGCACGAGCCGCAGCGTCATCGACCTCGCCAACCTTGCCGCCACCGATGGCTTCATCATCCGGGGCGATTCTGCGCGCGACGCTTTGGGTGTAAGCGTCGCTTCGGCCGGCGACTTCAACGGCGACGGCATCGATGACCTGATCGTCGGCGCGTCATTTGGGGATGATGGCGGCACCGACGCCGGCGAAGCCTATGTTATCTTCGGCAAGGCGGGCGCCACCCGTGACAACATCGATCTGATCGGCCTTGCGGCAGGGGACGGTTTCATCGTCCAGGGCGATGCGGCCGGCGACTGGGCGGGCTGGAGCGTCGCTGCGGCCGGCGATGTCAACGCCGATGGCTTCGACGATCTGATCGTCGGCGCGCCGCGTGGCGACGATGGCGGCAGCAATGCCGGCGAGGTCTATGTGATCTTCGGCACGGCCAACCAGCCCCCGCGGGTAACCACCGGCATTGCCGACCAGGCGTCGGTCGAGGATGCGCCCTGGTCGTTCACCGTGCCTGCCGGCAGCTTCTCCGATCCCGACGGCGATTCGCTGGCCTATGCCGCGCGTCTTGCCGACGGCAGCCCACTCCCGGCCTGGCTCGGTTTCGACAGTGCGACCCGCACGTTCAGTGGCACGCCGCCGCGCGATTTCAATGGCAGCATCGACCTTGAGGTGACCGCCACCGCGCGCGGCGTTAGCATCGGCGATGTCTTCAGCCTGACCATTACCCCCGTTTCCGACGCGCGGATCTTTGTCGGCACCAGCGCCGGCGATGTTTTCGTCGCGCCAGCGGATCCCAACGACCGCTGGACGGTCGATGGTCGTGCTGGCGCTGACGATATCACCACCTCTGATGGCAGCGACACGATCATCGGCGGTTGGGGCAACGACACGATCCGCGCCGGTGGCGGCGACGATTTCATCATCTTTGACATCGCCGGATCCGCCAGCGACCTCAACATGATCGACGGCGGCGCCGGTTATGACGAGCTGCGCGTGCTGGCCGACAACGCCATTATCGGCCTTGCCGGTATCGCCAATATCGAGCGGATCAACGGCAATGGTCACGCCAATGTGGTGATCCAGCTCGGACGATCCGGCGACCTGCTGGATTTCACCGACACCACCCTGGTCGACATCGCCCGGATCCGGGGCGGCGCCGGCAATGACACGATCATCGGCGCCGCCGGCAATGACACCATCGACGGCGAGGCCGGCAATGACTCGCTGTCCGGCGCCAATGGGGATGACATGTTCCTGGTCAGCGGCAATGTAACGCTCGACCGCTTCGATGGCGGTGCCGGCACCGACACCATCCGCGTCCTCGCCAACAACAGCCGCATCGGCGCCGGCACTTTCGCCAATGTCGAGATCATCGATGCCAGCGGCTTCAGCGGCGTCGGCATCTTTGGAGGCACGGCAGCGGACATCGTCGATCTCTCCGGCGTTACGCTGTTCGATGTTGCGGTCATCGATGCCAGCGCCGGAAACGACACCGTCACCGGCTCGGCGGGTGCCGACCGGATCAAGGGCGGAATCGGGTCCGACGCGATCACCGGCGGCCTTGGCGGCGATGTCTTTGCCTATGACGCCGGGTCGCACAGCACCGCCAAGGCCGCCGATTTCATCACCGACTTCGCCATCGGGATCGATCTCATCGACCTGACGGGTATCGACGCCGACACAACCACGATCGGCAATCAGACCTTCCAGTTCATCGGCGACTCGATCTTCAGCCGGACGGCAGGGGAGTTGCAGGTTGTGACCGACGCGATCACCGGCATCACCACCATCCGGGGCGACACCAATGGCGATGGCCGGGCCGACCTGCAGATCACGCTGACGGGCGGGCTGGCGGTGACCGAGACCGACTTCCTGCTCTAGCCGGGCTTGCCGCCAGGGTTGGGGGCGAGGGCTTCGTGCCGACCTTCACCCGGGAGGTTTTAGCCGCCGACGTGTCGCGGAAGTTTCGAGCTTTGTGTGATCGGCGCGGGGCGGGGCGTCCACCTCGCACTGGATTCAAGATCCCTCGGCAATTTGCGTTTCCGCTTTCATTGCGCCCGGCGCTCCACCGGGTAACGATTACGCGGGATGGCCGGGCGGCGCCGGTTCGGGTGGGAGGCGGAACCGGCTGCCCAGCAGCAACAGTCCCGCGGCGGTGCCGGCCCAGATCCAGCCTTCGGCCGGCCGTGCCGCGACGATGCCGCCGAATGCCCAGATCAGCGCCAGCGCGACGGCCGGTTCCCGGCTGCGGCGCATGATGTCGATGCCGGCGAGGGCAGCGCCGATGATCATGGCAGCGGCCGGCGGCCCGTCGATCCTGATCGCGGCGCGCGTGAGCAGCTGGCACAGGTTGAGCACCGTCGCTACCAGAAGCCAGCCGGCAAACAACCCCGTCGGCGCGCGCGCCAGCCAGCGTTCCGGACCGCTGTCGAACGCTCGCGTCGCATAAAGTGCCGCGACCATCGCTGCCAGCGCGGCCGTGACGACGATGTTGCTGAGGCCGATCGGCACCAGCGCCGTCAATCCGACCATCAGGTAACCAAGCGCGGCAAAGCCGCCAGCGCGGCGCAGTCGCGGGTCCTGCTGTCGCGATGGCAGGGCCTGGAAAAGGCTGAAGGCAATCGCCCCCAGAAAGATCGGCAGCCAGATCGCAAAGGTGAAAGGGTGGGGCGCGAAGGCATTGCGATACGCGGCGTACATGCCCTTGCCGCCCTGCGCAGCCAGATCGGCGGGATCGGCTTCGACACCGATATTGAGCAGCAGCATGAGGAGGAGGGCGACGACGACAAGGATCGGTCGAAGCGTTGATTGTGCCATGATGGGCTCCAGCAATGGTGCTGCCGGTCCAGGCGTCGGGATCATGCCGCCGCTGTCTGCCGGCCGTGCCGCGATCGTGTCGTCCCGCCCGGTGGCTTTGCCGTGCGGCGCCGGTCCAACGCCGGCGAGCGCCGCTGCCGAGCACGCCCGCGCTCCTATCCGGCTCGCCCGAGGCAAGAAACAGCAAAGACTCTATATTCTCGATAGTCGAGGCAATTCCGCCCTTCGCGGCCGACCGAATTGCACCGCAAGAAGCGGGAGGCGCGCGGGCCCCGCGGACGCCAGAACGAAAGGCATCAACTTGCCGTCGTGGCGACCATCGTGGGCGACAAACATGAAACGAAATCGGTTATCTTACAGTTTGTTTCTGGTCGGAGTTTTCTGTTCCACATCGGCAATGGCCCAGGCGACTGCCAATGCCGTGACGGGTGCCAATGATGCCTTCGGGTTTCGGAACGGCGACGAAGCGATCGGCATTTATGACGAGACTTCGGTGCGCGGCTTCAACCTGGAGTCCGCCGGTAATTTCCGTGTGAACGGCAGCTATTTCGTGCGAAATTCTGGCGTCAGCGCCTTCTTCCTCGAAAGCACCACGGTGCGTGTCGGTTACAACACGCTCTCGACGAACCTGCCGGGGCCTTCGGGTGTTGTCGATTACCAGCTTCGCGATCCGCAGCGCGGGGAACCGAGCGCCCTGACGCTGGGCCTTGATTTCTACGGACAACCCTATGCCGAACTGCATCTCAAGCATCGCGCGGCCGACAACCGGGCCAGCTACTCGCTCGGTGTCGGGCGGGTCTTCGATGCCCGGGATGCGCAGGGCGGCGGCGCCGGAAGCTCGCTGCTGATTGCCGGGGCGGCGAGGCTCACGCTCGGCCCGGTGACGCTGCGCGGCTTCTTCGGGGAATATGATTATGCGCGGGCGGGCCAGTTCCGGGTGATTCCCGCTGGTGACAGCCTGCCGCCGCGGATCGAGCGCGGTCGCTTCCTCGGTCAGGATTGGGCCCGGGAAACGGGCCAGCGCCGGATCGCCGGGCTTCTCGTTGACGCCGCACTCTCCGGCAATGTCGGCGCCGGCGCCACATTGGTGTTCTCGCAAGAGGATCCGACCCGCGCATATGCGCAATTGTTCTCGGCCCTCGCCGACGACGGCACCGTCGAGGCGCGCATGATCGCCATCCCGCAGCAGCGTTCGACGGCATGGTCGGGCGAATTGCGGGGCCATTGGCAGACCCTGTCCGGGCCGCTCCGGCACCGGCTCGATCTGATGATTCGCGGCCGCCTGCAACAGTCGCGATATGGCGGCAGCCAGGTCGTAAACCTCGGCAGGGCGGTGTTTGGCGAGCGTCCGGCCGCTGCTGCCGCCCCGATCCTCGACGACGCGGCCGCCCGGCTGCAGGATCGCGTCGAGCAATGGGGCGTCGGCGCCACCTATCATGCGTCGCTGCGCGACCGGCTGCGGATCAACGTCGGCCTGCTCTACACGAACTACCGCCGCAGCTTTATCGGCGCCGATGGCACGCGCCAGCTGAGCGTCGCGGCGCCGCTGCTCTACAATGCCGGATTCGCCTGGCAGGTTGCGAGGGGCTGGGAACTCTATGGCAGTTTTAGTCGTGGCCTTGAGGAAGCCGGCGTGGCGCCGGCCACTGCCGCCAATCGGAACCAGGTGCTGAACGCCATCGAAGTGACGCAACGGGAGATCGGCGTCCGCGTGGCGCCATGGCGCAAGACCTCGATCGTCATCGCCGCGTTCGACACGCGGAAACCCTATGCCGGGCTGGACAGCGAAACCAACGTCTATCGCTTTCTCGGCAGCGTGCGCCATCGCGGCATCGAAGCGTCGCTCACCTCCCAGCCGGTCGGCGGCATGACGCTGGTGGTCGGCGGTGTTCTGCTCGACCCCAGTCTCCGGGAAGCCGGTGCGCCGGCGCAGGCCGGCCGCCAGCCTGTCGGTGTCCCGAGGATTCGGGCGATTGCGAACATCGATTATGAACTGCCGCCGGTGCCGGGCCTGAGCATCGACGCCGGCGCGACATTGATCGGCGCTCGGGCCGCGCGGTCGAACGTCTCGGGTCCCGATGCGCAGCAGCTGATGGTGCCGGCCATCGCGACGCTCAATCTCGGGCTGCGCTACCGTTTCCAGCTGGCGAATACCAACCTTGTCCTTCGTGCGCAGGTCCAGAATCTGCTCGACCAGAATAGCTGGGACGTCAACGCGTCCGAGACTTTGAACTATAGCTCACCCCGCCGCTACCGGCTCGTGCTGACGGCCTTGCTGTGACCGGCCGCTGCCCGCTGGCGCCATGCGCCCGCTGCCGTGCCGATCGGACCTGTCGGTTGCGCGAAGAAACTGCTCCAAGAAATCTCGAATTTCGTTAAACACGTATTTCAATATTCTCGAAACCGGAAACAATGGCCACCCCCACCGAGCTCACCATCGCCTGGCAGCGCCACGCCGCGCGGCTGTTCAGCTTCACCGCCTTCGCCGGCCGGCGGATGAAGATCGGCCTGGCCGAAGTGGCGGCGCTGGAACAATTGCAATTGGCCGGCGAACTGTCGCCGGGAGCGCTTGGCGGCCTGCTGGCCATGCCTTCGGCCTCGGTCACCGCCCTGCTCGACCGGCTGGAGGGCAAGAAGATGATCGCCCGCCGGCCCAATCCCCGCGATCGCCGCAGCGTGCTGGTGTCGCTGACGCCGGTGGCCATGCAGCAGGCCAGCCTTGACCTGCTGCCAGTGGCGCAAGCGATGGCGGCCAGTGCCGCCCGGATGAGCGAGGCCGAGCGGCAGCTGGTTGCGACCTATCTCGACAATCTGAACCATTGCCTGGAGCGGCAGCAGGCGCAGGCGCAGGCGCCGGTGGCCAGCGCTGTGACCGGAGCGACCCAGCCGGTCTGAGCCTCAACGGGTCGCATCTTCCCCCCGCCCGAACAGGGCGTCGCTTTCGCGCTTCAGCCGTGCCTTGGCTGCTTCATAATCGGCAAGCACGTCCGAGAGCCGCCGGAGATCGTCGGCCCTGACGTTCAGACCTTCGCGCATGAACAGTGCCGCCGCTTCCGAGCGGCTTTTGGCCGCTCCAACCTTCACCCAGTCGTCAAGTTGCGTGGCGGTCGCGGTGTCGACGCGGGTCATTATCACATGTTCGCGGTTGCCTTCCCGCACCGCCTCCAGCGCATCGTCAAGGCTGGCGCTGACCACCACCACCTTCGGGCCGCCGGCCGTGCCTTCAAGCGCGGCGGGATCGATGCCCAGCTGCACCAGCATGTCGCGCAATTGCGCGGGGATATTGACCATCGGCTGGCTCCGGTATTACATATTACATATTACATTTTGGACCTGAGGAGAGTGTAATGCCCATCGATGCTGCTGTCCAACCGCCGGCTCTTGTCGCCCCGGCTGCCGTGCCGGCCCCCGCGGTCGCCGGGTTCCGCCCCATCCGGCTGCGGCCCTCGGCGGTCGGCCATTTCCATCTGTCGGGAAAGCTCGGCGACAAGCCGGTCGAGATCCTGATCGATACCGGCGCGTCCAGCACCGTGGTCGATCGCAGCTGGGCCGAAGCCAACGGCCTGGCAATGACTTCGATGGCGCAGCAGGCGGCCGGCGTCGGAACCAGCAGCCTGGCGCTGTCAATGCTGGCGGAGCACCGTCTCCAGCTCGACGGCCTCGACATCACCAGTGATATTGTCGCGCTGGACCTGACCAATGTGAAGGCCGGGCTGGCACGCGCCAATGTGACGCCGCCGCAGATCGTGCTGGGGGTCGATGTGCTGCGCCGGCACCGCGCCGTCATCGATTACGCCACCGCCACGCTCTGGCTGGCGCCTTCCCTCTGAAATCGCAGTGCTGCGTCCCGGCCCCGGCCAACAGGCCGAAACGAAAATGATCGTTTTCTGCAAGGTCGCAGCGCCGCCCCCGGTCTAGTCTCGGGCATGGAAACAGCCTCGTCCCATGCCCGGGAGTATCGTCGTGAAGGTCCATGTCGTCAGCGCCCCCGAAGCGGCGTTCCTCGTCAACAGCTTCATTCTCGAGGGGGAGCGCTCGGTTGTGGTGGTCGACACCCAGTTTCTCGCCTTGCGCCGGCGTTTCGGCTATTCGCCCGGCAGCCTCCGCAATGGCCGGCTGATGGCGGGCCAATAGCGGTTGCCGACCGCGGCGTGCCGGCCCCTTGCCGCCGTTGCTTTCGCCGGCTGCGTCCTCCCGCTTCCCGCCGCCGGAATACAACCGCAAGCTTCGGAGCGTCGGTATTGGCAATCAGCGGTAGTTTCCGGATGCCATCAAACGAAGGAGGCACCGATGAACACTCTGCGCAACCGCAACAGCATCGAAATCGCGCCGGCAATCATCCTTGGCGGCATTCTGTGGCAGACTTTGCTGCTTGCCGGCTTTTTCAGCGATCTCATGATCTGAATTC
>JAIXZK010000399.1 GCA_027489695.1 Sphingomonadales bacterium | reverse complement strand
TTCGTCGAACAGCAGCTGAAGTGGCAGGTCTACAATTGGCGCGAGGCGGTCCGCCCGCGCGTCGTCGGCAAGCATGACGAGGCCGGAGAATGGTTGCTCAGCCCCGACAATGAACTGTCACCGGGCGTCATCGCCAATATCATCGCGGCGCGCATCCAGCGCTTTCACGATACCGACAAGATCCGCGCGACGCTGGCGTTCTTCGCCGATCAGTCGAAGAAGTCGGACGCCTTCATCACGCCGATCAAGCGCTCGCCCTATTTCTGTTCGGGCTGCCCGCACAACACCTCGACCAAGCCGCCGGAAGGCAGCCGCGCGCTTGCCGGCATCGGCTGCCACATCATGGCGCTGTGGATGGACCGCGCCGAAACCTTCACCCAGATGGGCGGCGAAGGCGTCACCTGGGTCGGTGAAGCGCCGTTCACCGATGAAAAGCATGTCTTCGCTAATCTCGGTGACGGCACCTATTTCCATTCGGGACTGCTGGCGATCCGCCAGGCGATCGCGGCGGGCGTCAACATCACCTACAAGATCCTCTACAATGACGCCGTCGCGATGACCGGCGGCCAGAAGCACGACGGCGAGCTGAGCGTCGACGATCTCGCCCGCCAGATGGTGGCGGAGAACGCGAAGAAGGTCGCGGTGCTGACCGAGGATTTGACCCGCTACCAAGGGGTGAAGCTGCCCGAGGGCGTCCGCCTGCTCGATCGTTCGGCGCTGCCTGCGATCCAGGACGAATTCGCCGCCACGCCGGGCTGCACGATCATCATCTTCGATCAGACCTGCGCCGCCGAAAAGCGCCGCCGCCGCAAGCGCAAGCAGATGGTCGATCCCGCCCAGCGCATCTTCGTCAACAGCGCCGTCTGCGAGGGCTGCGGCGATTGTTCGGTGCAGTCGAACTGCGTCTCGGTCGAGCCGCTGGAAACCGAATTCGGCCGCAAGCGCCGCATCAACCAATCGAGCTGCAACAAGGATTACAGCTGCCTGAAGGGCTTCTGCCCGAGCTTTGTCACCGTCGAAGGTGCCGAGGTCAAGAAGTCGAAGGCTGAATTCGACCTCGCCGGCATCCCCGATCCGGTGATCCCGGCGCCGGGCCATGGCTACAACATCATGGTCACCGGCATCGGCGGCACCGGCGTGCTTACCGTCTCGGCGCTGCTCGGCACCGCCGGGCACATCCAGGGCCTGGCCGCCACCACCGCCGACATGGCCGGGCTCGCCCAGAAGGGCGGCGCCGTCTACAGCCATGTCCGCCTGGGTGGTTCCAACGACGATCTGCTGTCGCCGCGCATCATGGCCGGCGGCGCCGACCTGGTGCTGGCCTGCGATGCCGTGGTGGCGGCCGACAAGCCGATCCAGACGCTGATGATTCCGTCGCGCACCGCGGTCATTGCCAATGCCGATATCGCGCCGACCGCGGATTTCGTGCGCGATCGCGATCTCGACTTCCGCTCCGCCCAGGTCGAAAAGGCCATCCGCGCCGCGGCCAGCCCCAATGCCTGTGATTTCATCGCGGCGGACACGGTGGCCACCGCGCTCATGGGCGACGCCATCGCGTCGAACATCCTGCTGATGGGCTATGCCTGGCAAAAGGGCCTGATCCCGCTGCAGCGCGACAGCCTCGAAAAGGCGATCGAGCTGAACGGCGTTGCGGTCGAGTTCAACAAGCGCGCCTTCGGCCTCGGCCGGCTGCTGGCGACCCGGCCGGACCAGGTCGCGGCGCTGGTCGAGGCGGCCCGCGGCCCGCAGCCGGAACCGCCGGCGACGACCCTCGACGAAGTGATTGCCCGCCGCATCGCCGATCTGACCGCCTATCAGGATGCCGCCTATGCGGCGCGCTTCACGGCGCTGGTCGGCCGGGCGCGCGCCGCTGGCGGCGATACTTTCGCAGAAGCGGTGGCAAGAAGCTATTACAAGCTGCTGGCCTACAAGGACGAATATGAAATCGGTCGGCTCTATTCGGATGGCCGCTTCCGCGCCGCCTTCGATGCCCAGTTCAGCGGCGGAACGGCGCGGGTGCAGCTGGCGCCGCCGCTGCTCAGCCGGATCGACCCCGCCACCGGCCGGCCAAAGAAGATCAGCTTCGGCCCCTGGGTGTTCACCCTGTTCGGCATGCTCGCGAAACTGAAGGGCCTGCGCGGCACGGCGTTCGACGTGTTCGGCTACACCGCCGAGCGTCGCGGCGAGCGCGCCGACATCGCCGCGTTCGAAGCCGAGGTCGATCGCCTGATCGCCGGGCTGACCAGCGACAATCTCGGCCTCGCCATCGCCATCGCCCGGCTGCCGATGGATGTCCGCGGCTTCGGCCCGGTGAAGGACGCCGCGCGCGAGACGGTAGCCAAGCGCCGCGAGGCGCTGTGGGCGAAATGGCCCGGCGAGGCAGTGCGGGAGGCGGCATAGCGGACGATCGGACCGTCGCTTCGCGGCGAGGCGGCGCGCACCTTTACTTGCTCTTAACCGGCGATTGTGCAATGAAGACAGTGGTTAATCGGGTGATCGATTTCTGGCGTTTTCGGGGGGAAATATGAAGATTTTGATGGCCGCGCTCTCCGGCGCGCTGCTTGCCGTTCCGGCCTTGGCCGAAACCTATTCTGGTACCGGCCGCTGGATCTCGTTCGAAGCCGGCAGCGATTATACCGCGGGCGATTCCATCACCTGGTCGTTCACCACCGGCGCGCCAATACAACAACTCGGAAATATAGCTA
>JAIXZK010000179.1 GCA_027489695.1 Sphingomonadales bacterium | reverse complement strand
TTCGCGCGAGTCCGCGCATTTCAGGAATTCGCTGCGCAAATTCCTTCCAACGCGCCGGCCGCGCTTCAGTAAACCTCGAACAAGCCCGCCGCGCCCATGCCGCCGCCGACGCACATCGTCACCACGACGTACTTCGCGCCGCGGCGCTTGCCTTCGATCAGGGCGTGGCCGGTGCAGCGGGCGCCGGTCATACCATAGGGGTGGCCGATCGAGATGGCGCCGCCGTTGACGTTCAAGAGGTCGTGATCGATGCCGAGGACATCGGCGCAATGCAGCACCTGCACGGCAAAGGCTTCGTTCAGTTCCCACAGGCCGATGTCGTTCATGGTCAGGCCGTTGGCCTTCAACAGCTTCGGGATGGCATAGATCGGCCCGATGCCCATTTCGTCGGGCTCGAGGCCGGCGACCGCCATGCCGCGATAGGCGCCGAGCGGGGTCAGGCCCTTCTTGGCCGCGACCGAGGCTTCCATCAGCACGCTGGCCGAGGCGCCATCCGAAAGCTGGCTGGCATTGCCGGCGGTGATGACGCCATCGGCGATCACCGGCTTGAGGCCAACCAGGCCTTCCAGCGTGGTTTCCGGGCGATTGCCCTCGTCCTTCGAGGTCGTGACTTCGTGGTAGGTGACTTCCTTGGTTTCCTTGTTGACCATCGCCATGCGGCTGGTCATCGGCACGATTTCATCATCGAACTTGCCGGCCTGCTGCGCCGCGGCAGTGCGCATCTGCGAGCGATAGCTGTATTCGTCCATGCGATCGCGGCTGATGTTGTAGCGCTTGGCGACGACTTCGGCGGTCTGCAGCATCGGCATGTAGATGGCCGGGTGCATGGCGACGAGGCTGGGGTCGCCCTCGACGCGCATCTTGTCGTTCTGCACCATCGAGATCGAATCGACGCCGGCGCCGATGGCGATGTCCATGCCGTCGACGATGATCTGCTTGGCGGCGGTGGCGATCGACATGACGCCCGACGAGCATTGCCGATCCATCGACTGGCCCGAGACGGTGACCGGCAGCCCGGCGCGCAGCAGCGCGGTGCGGGCGATGTTGCCGCCCTGGACACCCTGCTGGAGGGCCGCGCCCATGATGACGTCATCGACTTCGGCGCCATCGATGCCGGCACGCTTGACGGCATGGGCGATGGCATGGCCGGCGAGCGTCGGCGACGGGGTGGCGTTGAAGGCACCGCGATAGGCCTTGCCGATCGGGGTACGGGCAGTCGAAACGATCACGGCTTCACGCATGGGAATGTCCTCTTCTGTCTACCCCTCTCCCCTTGAGGGAGAGGGAGGGGCCCGCGCGCTACTTCAGCGCGTGGGAGGGTGAGGGTGAGTCGGCGAACTCAATGATATTGCAGCGTCAGCCATTCGGCGATCAGCGCCGGCTTGTCCGAGCCTTCGATCTCGACGGTGACATTGGTGGTCGACTGCCAGCCGCCATCCGGGCGCTGGGTCAGGTCGGCGAGGGTGAAGCGGCCGCGTACCCGGCTGCCGGACTTCACCGGCGCCATGAAGCGGACTTTGTTGTGGCCATAGTTGACGCCCATCTTGACGCCATCGACGCGCGGCAGCGCCATGCCTGCGAACTGCGAGCACAGGCTGAGCGTCAGATAGCCATGGGCGATGGTGGTGCCGAACGGCGTCAGCTTGGCGCGCTCCGGATCGACATGGATGAACTGATGGTCGCCGGTGACTTCGGCGAAAGCGTCGATCATCTTCTGATCGACGAGAACCCAGTCCGAAACGCCGAGTTCGGTGCCGACCAGGGCCTGATAGTCTTCGAGCGTCATGCTGCTGCTCCCCATTGTCGCCCGCTGCCGGGCTTTGCCGCGCTTGTGGACCGGGGTGACGTTTGCGTCAACGGGACTTGGGCAGGAGGAATTGCTAGTCAGGCGTCATGACCGAAATCGTGCTTTACACCCATCCGTTCAGCAATGGCCGCGTCGTGCGCTGGCTGCTGGAAGAGATCGGCGTGCCCTATCGCGTCGAGATCATCGATCTCAACGCGCCGGAGCGGCCGGCGGCGTTTCTCGCCATGAACCCGATGGGCAAGGTGCCGGTGCTGCGCCATGGCGACACCATCATCACCGAAACCGCGGCGATCTGCGCCTGGCTCGCCGATGCCTTTCCCGAAGCCGGGCTGGCGCCGCCGCCGGGCAGCCCGGCGCGCGGCGATTATTACCGCTGGCTGTTCTTCACCGCCGGGCCGTTCGATACCGCAACAACGCTCGCCACCATGGATTTCACGCAGCCGGCCTTCGGCAATGAACGGGCGCCCTGGGGCAGCCTCGACAAGGTGCTGGCGACGCTGGAGATCGTGCTTGCCGACCGCGACCATCTCGCCGGCGGCCGGGTCAGCGCCGCCGATATCTATTTGGGCTCGCTGCTCGAATGGGCGATGCGTTTCGGCGTCGTCGCGCCGCGACCGGTGTTCACGCGCTGGTGCGACGGGCTTTTCGCCCGGCCCGCCGCGCGCCGTGCCGAAGCGATTGACGAGGCGCTGTTCCGCGGCCCAGGACTGACGCTGATCCCGGGGGGCCGGGCAGCTTGAGTCGCGGCCCGGGCCGGTTCGCCGCCATCGCAGGAGCCGACCATGACCCTTACCTTCTACACCAACCCGATGTCGCGCGGCCGCATCGCCCGCATCATGCTGGAAGAAGTCGGTGCACCCTACGAGACCGTCATCCTCGGCTATGACGGCGCGATGAAGGCCGACGCCTATCGGGCGATCAACCCGATGGGCAAGGTGCCGGCGATCGTCCATGATGGCCGCATCGTCACCGAAGGCGCCGCCATCTGCGCCTATCTCGCCGATGCCTTTCCGGACGCCGGGCTGGCGCCGCCGGCGGGCGAGCGCCACGATTATTACCGCTGGCTGTTCTTCGCGGCGGGGCCGGTGGAAGCGGTGACGACGGTCGGCGCGCTCGGCGTCGAGGTGCCGGAGGACAAGCGGATGATGGTCGGCTGGGGCAGCCTCGATAGCGTTGTCGACGCCCTCGAAGCCCATCTTGCCGATCGGGCGTGGTTCTGCGGCGATCGCTTCACCGCCGCCGATGTCTATGCCGGCTCGCAGATCGGCTGGGGCCTGCAGTTCGGCAGCCTGCCGAGCCGCCCGGCGCTCGCCGCCTATGCCGAGCGGCTGAACGCCCGGCCGGCGGCGATCCGGGCGGCGAAGATCGACGACGCGCTGCTGGCGGGGTGATTGACCGCGATCGGCGCCGGCTCAGGGCCGGCGCAGATCGGCGATGGCGGCGTCGAGACCGCGCAGCGCCTGTTCGCGCTGGGCCGCCGACAGGTTGCGGTCCAGGCGCAGGGCCTCGCGTGCCGATTCGAGGCTGACGGCGACATCGGCGCGGATCGTGGTCGCCATGGCGTCGCCGCAGACCCGGCCACGGCAGGCCGCGGCAGCGGCTCGGGCGGCGGCACGCGCTTCGGCGACCGCCTCGCGGACGATTTCGGCCTGGCGCCGGCCCTCGCGGCGCGCGGCTTCGGCCTGGCGAAGCCCTTCGCGGCGCACTTCGTCGGCGATTCGGCGGGCCTCGGTCGCGCTGATCCATGCATCGCGGCCGGCCAGCTCGGCATTGTGCCGGGCCATGGCGGCGTTGTTGCGCGCCATTTCGGCATTGTGGCGCGCGGTTTCGGCGGCAAGGCGCCCCGATTCGGCGTTGCGGCGGGCAATCTCGGCATTGGCGAGGGCGGCGTCGGCGCGGCGGTTTTCGGCCGGCGTCGCCGCCCGCAGCCATTTGCCGGAGCGATTGTACACCATCCGCCGCTCGCCCGGGGCCGGCGGCGCCGGCGCTGCTTCAGGGGCGGGGGGCGCCGGCGGGATTGCCGCGGGCGCCGGTGGCGCTGGGGGCGCTGCGACCTCGCCGGGCATCGGCGGTGCCGGCGGGACGGGCATCGCAGCACCGGACGCGGTCAGCAGCAGCCCGGCGCCGATCGCCGCCACCGCAAAGCCGGCGCCGGCGAACAGGCGCGAGGTGCCGACGCGCTGCTTCATCATCGAAATCCGCATCTTCATCTGGTCCTTGTG
>JAIXZK010000301.1 GCA_027489695.1 Sphingomonadales bacterium | reverse complement strand
GGAGGGGGAGAAAGGCGGGCCTCCGGCGGCTGGGGCCGTCGGCCCCAGACCCCATTTTGTTGGGTCTCGCGCGGTGCCATCTGTTTGGGATCGTTGCGCGAATCGAAATGGGGCCTGGGGCCCGCGGCCCCAGCCGCCGGAGGCAGAAACCCCCCCACAACCAGCGCCACGCACAGTAGCACCGGATAAAGATTGCGCGCCGCAACGATCCGTCGCGGATCGAACGGCGGCGGCGCGCCGACCTCCGCGAGCGCGGCGTCGGCGCGCGCCGGCCAGTCCGGCGGCAGCGGTGCCGCGGCGCCATAAAGGTGCCGGTCGGCCTCCTCCCACAATCGCGCCCAGGCCGGATCGTGAAGCATCGCGGCGGTCGGGGCGGCGTGATCGACCTTCAGCCGCACCCCGGCATCGCGCTGCCAGGCGCGCAGCAGTGGACGGCGGCCGGCATCCTCCGCGGCAGCCAGCGCTGCCAGCGTACGCCGCAGCCGGGCATGGGCGCGCCGCGCCGCTGCGTGTGGATCGCGGGCCAGTGCCCGCCGCGTCGCCAGCCCGGCCCAGAGCAGCAGCAGCGCCAGCAGTGGCGCCGCCAGCAGCCCGCGCCAGGTCGATCGCGGCATCGGCACCCGCGCCGCGCCGATGCCGCGTAGCACCGGCAACCGCTCTGCTTCGCTGGTGATTGGCGGTGGCGCCGGGTCATAGGCCGGTGGCGCTGCCCCGGCGGCCCCCGGCGCCACCGCGATGCTGACGCGCGGCGCGCTGATCGTCCGATAGCGACCGGCAACGGGATCGAAGATGGTCATTTCGACCGGCCCCAGCTCATACCGTCCCGCCTTGCGCGGCACGATGGTGACGCTTTCGGCGAGCGACCGTTCGAACAGGTTGTCGGCCTTGCCGGGTGTCAGCGTCGGTGCGCCAACCACATCGAAGTCGATCGGCAGCGGCCGGGATGGCACGCCGGTGAAGCCCGCCCAATTGCCGGTGCCTGACAGCGTCAACGTCCAGACGATCGGCTTGCCGACTTCGCCCGAGCGCCGGTCGAAGCTCGAGCGCAGCGTGAAATCCCCGACGGCGCCGGCGAATCCGGCCGGTGCCGGCGGCAGCGGCCGCACCGTCAGGCTGGCGCCGGCACCGCGCGCGGCGACGGGCCCGATCGTCGCGATGGTGACGCCGCTCGTCACATAGGATCCGGTAGCGATCTGTATTTGCTGACTTGCGGGCGCCAGCCGGATCGTGCCCGGCGCCAGCGCGAGCGCGCGGGTGGCGAAGACCAGATCGGCGATGTTGCGCTCGCCCTCGCGGCGCGGCGGCGCCAGCGGCTGGCGCTGCCAGGCTTCGGTCGCCAGCGGATCGGCCTTCCAGGCGAGATCGCCGTCGAGGTAGCGGAAGCGGTCCCAATCCACCGTCCAGACAAAATCGAGCGTGAAGACTTCGCCGGCCCAGGGCGGCCGTTCCGGCAGGCGGAAGCGGCCCTCGACAGTGCCGGCCGGTGCCGGCGGCGGCGCCGGCGCCGCCGCCATCAGCGCCAACGCCAGCGCGAGCCGCCATGCCGACCGGACGTTCACCATGTTTGCGCCTGCGCCGGCCGGCGCGGCGGCAGCGGATCGCGCAATTGCAGCAGGCGGAACATCTCGCCCGGCCGGTCGGCAGCACGCAATTTCTCCAGCACATAGGCCGGCTTGACCAGCGACGGCACCCGCCATTCGCCCTCCCCCGATCGCCGCGGGCTGCCGCCGACCTGGCGCGAATCGGCCTGGCCATTGGGATCGAAGCCGGCTTCGTTCGGGTCCGCGGTTTCACCACCGGCCGGATCGTCGCTCGGCGCCCCGTCGCCGGCCTCGGGATCATCGGCGGTGCGGCGCGGCTTCAACAGGCGCAGCAGCCGGGCGCGCAGCGGCGCCCAGTCCCGAAGCTCGGGCTCCAGCGCCGCACCGGCGCTGACGGCGGCAAGGCCATCCTGCAAGGCGCCGATCTGCAGCGGGTGCAGATGCAGGCGGTGCGTTTCGCCATAATCGGCGGTTGCCCGTGCCAGTTCGAGATAATCGCCCGCTGCCGGGCGGGGCGTCGCCACCAGCCGCACGACGATCCGTTTCACCGCGCCAAGCGGATCCGGCTCCGGCGGTGGCCGCGCCACCGGCGCCGCGCTGATGGCCAACAGCGCCAGCACCGATGCCGCAACCCCGGCCGGCCGGCGACCCGGCACCGGCCGCGCCAGCCGCGGCAGCGCCGGCCATTCGGAAATCGCACTCCACAACAGCAGCAAAATCGCGGCGCCAAGAAACCAGCCGAACGGTTCGACCCCGGCCATGCCGCCGCCGCCAGTGGCAGCGGCAGGCGTTGCGCCGGGCAGCGCCTCGATGCGGGCGGCCAAATTGCCGGCGTCGCCGGCATCGAGCCAGGCGCCGTCGCTGGCGCGCGCGATCTCGCGCAACACATCAACCGCCAGGCGCGAGCGGACTTCGCCGCCGCCGGCATCGACGAGATTGCGGCCATTGACCGGCACCGGCGCGCCCGCTGCAGAGCCGAAGCCAACGGCGACGACCCGGATGCCGCCGGCCCGCAGCCGTGGCAGCAACTGCCGCCAGGGTGTCGGATCGGGTTCGCCGTCCGAGAGCAGGACGAGCGTGCGGCGACCGGCGCCAGGACGGAAAGCCGTCATCGCCGCGCCGATCAGGGCAGCGAAATTGCTGCCCGGCACCTGCACCTGCTCGGGCCGCAGCGCCGGCAGATAATGCCGCAGAAGCGCCCGATCTTCACTTGGCGCGGCAAGCACATAGGCCCGGCCGGCGAAGGCTATCAGGCCGATCTCGGCGGTCGGCGCCGCGCTGATCAGCCGCTCGGCCACGCCGCGGGCGCGCTCGATGCGCGACGGCAGCGCATCGCGGGCCAGCATCGAATTCGACAGATCGAGCGCGATCACCAGCTGATGCGGCGCACTGCCGGCGGGCGGTGCCGCTCCCCATTGCGGGCGGGCGAGCGCCAGCACGAGCAGCACCATGCCGAGGCCAAGCCGCCACGGCAGCCGCGGCAGCGCCTGGCCAAGCCGGACCCGCCCCCCGGCGGCGAAGCCATGACGCGCGGCCGGCAGCAGCTCGACACCGCGCCGCTGGCGAAGGAGCAGCGGCAGCAGCACCAGTGGCAGCAACGCCAGGAACCAGGGCGCGACGAAGCTCATGGCGGAGCCGGCGATCGCGGATGCATGACAGAGAAGGAGGAAGGGGCCTCCGGCGGCTGGGGCCTTAGGCCCCAGACCCCATTTCGAATTGGTCCCCGATTGCAAGCGGGTCGATTGAAGCGACAACCAACAAAATGGGGTCTGGGGCCCAAGGCCCTAGCCGCCGGAGGCACCCTTTTCCTTTTCATGCAACAGCCTCGCGCCGCACCAGCGGGCGCCAACCGACCAGGCCGATCGCCGCCAGCAGCGCCAGCAGCAGCGCCGG
>JAIXZK010000054.1 GCA_027489695.1 Sphingomonadales bacterium | reverse complement strand
GACGGCAGCGCGCACTGCGAGCACAAAGGCGGCGGTGGTGAACAGCGAGCGGTCGGCGATCTGGCCGACGCGGATGCCATAGGCGCGCAGTTCGAGCGGAATCGGCACGGCGGTCTGTTCGAATACGGTGGCCAGCGAGCGGCGCAGGTCGCCCATCACCGCATCGAAGCAAAGCCGCTGGTCGCGATGGGCGTAGAGCGGCATGAAGGTCGGGCGATTGTCCTTGGCGGTGAAGGTCGAAAGCTCGGCCGCCAGTCCGCACAGCTCGCCGTAAAGATCGGCGGGGTGGATGACCGGCATGGCGCGCATGTGTTTCAGCATCGCCTCAGCGCGGTTGACCGATTTCAGCATGATGATGTCGGTGACATCGGCAATGCCCTTGGTGCCCGGCGTCGCCAGCCGGCCGGCGATCGCCTCGCCGCGCTGGTGCAACATGCCCTCGAGCTCGCTCAGAAAGCCGGCGATGGTCGGGCTGGCGCCGGCGTTCATCACACAGGGGATGAAGCCGGGATCGAGATTGATCGAATCATCGGCGCGGCGCTCGACGACGCGCGCCAGCGGCAGGCTGGCATAGCCATCGAGCCCGTCGCTGGCGGCGCGCAGCGACAATTGCAGCCGCCCAACATTGACCGGCACCCGCGAGGCAGCCCCATAGACGGCGTCCGCTGCCTCGAATTCCTCGGCGACAAAGCGCGTTTCGGCGCGGGCGGCGGCGTCCAGCGCGACATCGGCGGTGCCCGGCCGGCTGCGCGGCACGCAGAGATGGACGACCGTGTCGCGCAGATCGCGGGTGATCTCGAGCGCCAGCGGCGCCGCGACTTCGGCAGGGCAGCGGAACGGCGTGCCATCGTCGAAAACGCCTTCGCAGGCGACCACGGCGAGCTTGCCGGTCTTCAGCAGCCCCTCATCGATCTGCAGGCCGACGAAACCGCTGCCATGGCTGCGTACCGCCCCGACCCGGGCATCGAGCTGCGCGCCGGTGAAGCGTTCGAACTGCTGGAAATGCTGGGGCCGCAGGAACATGCCCTCCGACCAGACCGGCTTGTTCTCCCAGGTCACGTCATTCCCCCGATCCGCTCCCGCCGCTGGTTCCGGCCAGCCCGCGTCACGCCTGCCCCTTCATGAACGCTTCATAGCCATCGCGAAAGGCCATGCTCATGACGGAATTGACATTGTTGGTGGCATCGACGCGCAACGCCTCGAACACCGTGCGATACACCGTCCAGGCATCGGGCTTGCGATCGAGCAGGCCGCGCTTGGCCCCCGCCGCCTTGGCGATCAGCCGCTCGATCTCGGCCGGTTCCAGTCGTTCGAACACCGCCTGCAGCGCATGCTGGACCCCGGCGAGCATGGCGAGCTGGTGCTTCTTGATATCCTCGAAAGCGCCGCGGATGCTTTCGTCGGCCGACATGAACCCCGGCAGCGGATCGCCGAGCAGCAGCCGCGCCGTATCGAGCGGCGGCATGTGCTTCAACGGGTTGTTGCGCCCCATCATCAAGACCGAGCGTTCGACGCGGAACTCGTCCTTGAAGGCGGCACGATCCTGGATGAGATCGGTAAGGCCGAGCACGACCTGGCGGTAGAGCACGCCCAACCGGTGCATGGCGTCGGGTGCCAGCTTGAGATCGCCGGCATCGAGCCCGGCGCCTTCGCAGAACGCCGCCCATTCCGCACCGCCCATGGCCGCGCCAGCGGCCCGCGGCGCGGCAGGCAGCGCTGCGGGCGCCGGCGTGGGCGCGGGCGGCTGATAGGCCGGCGCGGCCGGCGCCTGCGCCGGCAGGTCAAACCCGGCGAAAGGATCGCCAGCGAAGCCAGCGCCGCCGCCACTGCCGCCGAAAGGATCGGCCGGCGGCGCAAAGGGATCAGCAGCGCCAAAAGGATCGGGCGGAGCCTTGGCAAAAGGATCGGCGGCGGGCGCCGCGAACGGATCGGGTTTCGCCGCGGCAAAGGGATCGGGCTTGGCGAAAGGATCGGGCCTGGCTGGCGCGAACGGATCGGCCAAGGCCGCCGGCGCTGCCGCCGGTGCCATCCAGTCGTCGGGAATCGCGAAGGCGTTGCTCGCCGGCGGCGCCGAGGCCGCCAGGATCGGCTTGGAAAAGGCCGCGCCCATCGCGCCGTTCCAGCCGATATCGACCGCCGGCGCTGCCTGGCGCGATGATGGCGCCAGCCATTCATCCATGGCGTTGCCCAGGAATTCATGGACATCGGCGCCGAACGGATCGCCCGGCTTGTTGCCGCTCCACAGCGGATCGACTTCGCCCGCTGCCCAGATGCCCTGCCCAGCCGGCGTCGCCAGCGACAGCGGCGGCGGTGTCGGCGTCAGCGCGACCCCGGCGGCGGCGGTTTCGCTGGCGATATCGATCAGATAATCGCCAAGGTACAATCGGTCGCCCATCCGCACCGGCACCGGCTGGCCCGGCGGAATCCGCGGCTGCGGGGCGTTGACGCCAGTGCCGTTGGTGCTGGTATCGGTGACGAACAGGTCGAAGCCGGCGACGCTGATGCTGCAATGCGCCCGGCTGACATGGCCGCGATCATCGGGCAGCACCCAATCGCATTTGCGGACATCCCGGCCGATGACCAGCGTGCCGCCGTCGATCTGGCGCCGATCCATATAGGCGCCGGGAGGATCGCCGACGCGGGCGAGCAGCAAGGTCCACATCGCCGGCCTCAGGCGGACGCAAGCAGCGCCGCGAGCGCCGCCTGCGGCGCCCGGCCGAGATTGCCGCGCATCAGGTCCATCCCGATATCGAGCAGGTCGGCCGGTGCCAGCCGGCCCGCCACCGCCGGGTCGGCCACCACGAAATGCAGCGCCGTGCGCACCGCGATGCCGGGCAGATGCGGCGCCGGCCGAACCGGCGCGATGCCGGGCGGCGCCAGCGACGGCCCGCTCCAATAGGCCGCCATCGCGGCCCAATAGGGCCCGGCGACATCCGAACAGGCTTCGGCCAGCTGCGACGCGGCGGTGGCGGCGTCGGGCGACGCGGTCTGCACCCAATCCTCGGCCGCCTTCAGCGCCGACAGTTCCTCGGGCCGATCGGCAAGCCCCGGCACCAGCCGCGCGCCGAGGCACGCCCACCATACCGCCTGGCGGTGCGGCAGCATCTGCGCCAGCGCATTGATCGCATCGACGAAATGGCCGGTGCCGGTCAGCGTTTCGATGAGGTCGTTCGGCCCGCGCGCTTCGGCGAGCATCGCCTGGCCCAGCGCCGACAGGCCGGCCGACGCCTGCAGATCGGCACGCTGAAAGCGCAGGGCGATGACGGGAGCGCTGGCCATGGTCGTCAATTGATCAGCACAATGCCGCCCTTGAGGATCAAGGTGGCATCGGCATTCACTTGCGTCATCGGCGCCTTATAATCGGCCTTGGCGCCGGCCGAGACCTTCAGCGTGGCATCGGCGGTGATTTCGATCTGCGGCGACTTGATGACGATCTTGTCAGGCTTCATGACGATCGTCGACGCGCCGACCTTGAACTCGATTTCCTTCTTGCTCTCCAGAAGGTTCTTGTCGATCACCGTGATCGTCCGCGTCTTGGTGACGTCGATCTTTTCTTTGCCCTCGACCTTGGCGGTGCGGTCGCGCTTCACCGTCTCGGTCTGGTCGCGGCCGATGGTTTCCGTCTGGTCGCGCTCCACGATCAGCGTCTGGTCGCGCTTGATCGTGCCCCAATCGTCGTTGTCGATCAGCCGGCGATAGTCACGGCCCGTGTAGAGGTAGATTTCCTCCTTGTCGGGCTTGTCCTCGAAATGAAATTCCTGGGTGATCTTGCCATTCTTGTCAGTAATCGATCGCCAGCCGGTCTGGGTGACCTTGGATTTGACGTCGAACGGATATTTCTGCGACGGCGTATAGACGGTGCCGGAAACGAATGGCAGGTCGGGATTGCCATAGAAGAAATCGATGACGACGCGCGTATCCTTGCGCGGGAAAAATTGCGCCCCGTGCGTGCTGTGCGCCCATTGCTGCTGCACCGGCAGCCAGACGACTTCGTTCAGCGGCTTGGGCGAGGTATAGGGTCTCGCTTCGCTGATCGCGACCGGCACCCGCGACTGGTCATCGACGATGATTTCGCCGGCGGCCTTGTCCTTCAGCGCCACCACGCCGAGCAGCGGCCCCGGCGCCACTCGCCGCGCCGGCACCGGCGGGCGCCAGGTCTTGCTGGCGTCGATGGCGGTAAAGCTGTTGCTGTATTGCGGCACGCCGCCACCACTGCCCAGCTGCGACGGGTCCCAGGCGCTGTGCTCGACACTGACGATCACCAGCCGCGCCGGCACCTGGCCGGGCACATTCTTCACCGAAACGCGGCCACCGGGGGCGAAATCCGGCCGGTCGCTGGCGCCGGTGACGATTTCGGCGCGCTGGTCGCGGCCTTCGTTCTGCAGCTTCGATCGCGCCGTCAGGTCGGCGGTCGCCTCGACTTCGGCGCCCATGCTCTCGTCATGATGGGGATAGACGCGCGCCCAGGCCAGCGCCGCATCGGCCTTGTTGTTCCACGGGGTGTCGAGCTTGTTGACGTTGAAGGCGTGGTGATGATGGCCCTGCGGCAGCGCGCGATGGGCATGGCCGAGCATCGAGATGCCATGGGCATCGCTGGCCGGCTTGTAATCGATGGGACCTGCCAGATCGAAATATTTCGAGGTGCCGTTGGTCACGAACATGCGGTGATGGAAACTGCCCGCCGATTTCTCGTAGCGGAAGAAATAGAGGATGCCGTCCTCGGCCAGCAGCCGGGCAAGAAAATCGATCTCGCTCTCGTCATAGCGGGTGGCATAGCCGCGCACCGCCGGCGCCGGGGAAAGGGCAAGTTCGGTGACCAGGCCGGGCACTTCGGCGGTCATCGCCTCGAAAATGTCCTTCGTTGATTTGTCCTGGATGAAATGCGTCGCGCGGCCATAGGCCAGGGCGAAATAGGCCGGCCGGACATGGACGACGATGACGCTCAGCGCTGCCGAGGTGCGGCGCGCGGTCTCGTAAATGCGTCCCGAAAAGACACGTTCCTCGCCATCGGCGACGACGACGGAGAATTCCGCACGCTTGCCGATCCAGGTGCGGATATCGGGCGTATCGGGCCCGATGACTTCAAGGCGATAATCGAAAGGCTCCGACATCGCCTCGCGGCCGTCGAAGCGCACCAGCACGAAGTCATCGACCTTCGCATCGGCGAGAACGCGAAGGTTCAGCAGGTGCGTGACCGGCATGATCGCTTTCGATGGAGAATATTGGCGGCCCCGGCGAACCGGGGCCGCCAATCACGATCAGCCTACCTTGTTCTCGACCAGGCTGTAGATGAGGTGCGTCGGCGAACCCGTCTGGGTCGCGTCGCGGCCGGTGAACGACCAGTCGAACTTGGTGAAGTTCAGCGACAGCGATTCGCTCGGGAAATCGCCGCCCGTCGACATGCTGAAGCCCGAGATGATGATGTCTTCGATCTCGAGCGTGGCATAGGCGACCGACTCGCCCTTGCTCGCCGCGGTGAAGGAGATCAGGCCCTTGCCGACCGGTTCACCCTTCAGCAGCGCCTTGAACAGCAGTTCCGACGACTTGTCGGTGGTCTTGGTGCCGGTGATTTCCGAAACGCTCGGCTCGCTCGTGGTGCGGCTGCCGCCACGCGCGCTGGAAACGCCAACGCCGGCGCCCCATTGGAAGCTCTGCAGTTCGATCTGGTCCTTGAAGTTGGCGTCCGTCGAGCTGCCCTTGCAGCTGTCAATCTTGAGATAAATGGCCATCGCAAGCTCCTGTCTAAATCCGCGGCGCGAATGGCCGCCAAATCGAAGCGTGATTTCCGGCAGTCCGTTACGGGACCGCCCTCGTCACTGGCCGCTTCATGCCAGTTCGATTTCGTAATCCCGATCGTCGCCGGCGCGAACCGTTATCGTTGCCACCTCCATACCCTCGGCGCGGCGCGCCAGCAAGAGTTCGGCGAGGTCGGCAAGCAGGCCGCGCTTCAGGATATTTTCGATATTGCGGGCGCCGCTGGCAGTTTCGGTGCAGCGCGCCGTCAGGCGATCGAGCAGGCCGTCGTCCCAGTGGAAATCGGCGCCATAATTGCCGCGCACCCGCTTCTCGATGCGCTTCATGTTGATGACGACGATCTCGCGCAGGATGTGCGGCGGCAGCGGGAAATAGGGCACCGTCACGACGCGCCCCAGGAACGCCGGCTTGAAATATTCGAGCAGGTCGGGGCGCAGCGCCGTTGCCAGTTCCTCGGGCGGCGGCGGTTCCGCCTGGTCGCGGCACAGCTTCTCGATGGTGTCGGTGCCGGCGTTGCTGGTCATGATGATCAGCGTGTTCTTGAAATCGATGTCGCGGCCCTGGCCGTCCTTCAGCATGCCCTTGTCGAACACCTGGTAGAACACGTCCTGGACGCCGGGATGGGCCTTTTCCATCTCGTCGAGCAGCACCACCGAATAGGGCTTGCGCCGCACCGCCTCGGTCAGCACGCCGCCTTCGCCATAGCCGACATAGCCGGGCGCGGCGCCAACGAGCGTCGAGACCTTATGCTCTTCCTTGAACTCGCTCATGTTGATGGTGGTGACATTCTGCTCGCCGCCATAGAGCAGCTCGGCCAGGGCCAGCGCCGTCTCGGTCTTGCCGACGCCCGACGTGCCGCAGAACAGGAAGACACCCAGCGGCTTGCGCGGATCGGCAAGGCCGGCGCGCGCCATGCGCACCGTCTGGCCGATGATGTCGAGGGCATATTGCTGGCCCTTGATGCGCTCGCCCAGACGCTCATGGACGCTGAGCACGGCGCGCAGCTCATCGCTGCCCAGCCGCCCGACCGGGATGCCGGTCCAGCCGGCCAGCACTTCGGCAACGACATTGCGATCGACGACGTCATAGACCATCGGCTGCTCGCCCTGGACCTTGCCCAGTGCCTCGCGCGCCGTGTCGAGCGCCGCCTTGGCGGCGATCGCCTCGTCGGAGCCGGCGACCGCGGTGTCGATTGCCTTGCGCGCCTCGGCGACGGCCTTCACCGCCTCGCGCTCGGCCTGCCATTCGGCGGTCGCCTTGTCGCGCGCCGCTTCGAGCTCTGCCTTGCGCGCCGCGGCGGCGGCGAGCGACTTTTCGACCTCGACGCCCGAACGCCCTTCGCGCTCCAGCATGGCGACTTCGCTGGCCAGCAGTCCGAGCTGCCGGGTCAGGTCTTCCACCGCCGGCGGCGTCGCCGCCTGGCTGATGCCGACACGGGCGCAGGCAGTATCGAGCAGCGAGATCGCCTTGTCGGGCAGCTGCCGCCCCGAGATATAACGATGCGACAGGCCCGACGCTGCCTCCAGCGCCTCGCCGAGGATGCGCACGCCATGGTGCTTTTCGAGCACCGGCACCAGGCCGCGCAGCATGGCGACGGCGAGGCTTTCCGAAGGCTCCTCGACCTTGACGACCTGGAAGCGCCGGGTGAGCGCCGGGTCCTTCTCGAAATATTTCTTGTATTCGGCCCAGGTGGTGGCGGCGATAGTCCGCATCTCGCCGCGCGCCAGCGCCGGCTTCAACAGGTTCGCCGCGTCGTTCTGGCCTTCCTGGCCGCCGGCGCCGATCAGCGTATGCGCTTCATCGATGAACATGATGATCGGCGTTGGTGAGGATTTCACCTCGTCGATCACCGACTTGAGGCGATTCTCGAACTCGCCCTTGATGCCGGCGCCGGCCTGCAGCAGCCCGAGATCGAGGCTGAGCAGACGAACATTCTTGAGATTGTCGGGAACATCGCCCTCGGCGATGCGCAGCGCGAAGCCTTCGACGACGGCGGTCTTGCCGACGCCGGCCTCGCCGGTGAGGATCGGGTTGTTCTGGCGCCGCCGCGTCAGGATGTCGACGATCTGGCGGATTTCGGGATCGCGGCCGAAGATCGGATCGATCTTGCCGGCCTTGGCCTGCGCCGTCAGGTCGATGCAGAATTTGTTGAGTGCCTCCTGGCCGCGCGCCGAAGGCGGGCCGCCGGCCGCCGGGGCGCTGCCGCCGCCGCCGCCGCCCGGCCCGGCCGAGACCGCATCGGCGGCGGCGCGGGCTTCTTCCGACGCCGCGGCGATCTGGGTCATCGTCGTGCGCAGCGTTTCGACCGGCAGCTTGGCGAACTGGCTGCTCATCTCGCGCGAGATGACGGCGAGATCATCGTCGGCGATCAGCGCCAGCAGCAGATGGCCGGAGCGCACCTGCGCCGAATGTTCTTCCAGCGACGCGTGCAGCCAGGCCTCGCGGATGATCTTGACGATGTTCGGCGCCAACGCCGGGGCGCGGCCATTGCCGGTCTTGAAGCGATCGATCTGGCGGTTGATGTCCTGCGCCAGCCGCCCGGCGTCGATCTCGAAATGGTTGAGGATGACCGAAACATCCGATGTCGGTCGATCGATCAGCTTCATCAGCCAATGTTCGATCTCGACATTGTAGTTGGTCCGCGACAGCGCCAGCCCGGCGGCGCTTTCCAGGGTCGTGCGACACGTCTCGTCGAGCCGCGCCACAAGGTTCTTCAGATTGACCTGAGCCAAAAACCACCCCCCATTCGACCGCCGCGCCGCGCATCCCCGCACGTCGCAGACGCGATTTTCCCAAACGCCTCAAGGCGCTTTGTGCACAGAATACGCGAATAATTCCTTAGCGGACGCATCTGCCGGCGACAATGCCGCGCGGCCGATGTTTCGGCTGGCGAATGGCAATCGCGGTCAAACCGGTGGCATCGCCAGTCGGCAATCGCTGCGCAAGCCATCGCCGGCGTCGCCCAGCCAGCTCGTCCGCCCCAGCCAGGCCGGCACCGCCGGATCGCCCAGCCGCGCCGGCTGCACCGCCGGCCCCGGAATCGTCAGGCGCAGCAGCGGCTGATATTCGAGCCCGGCGTAGAGCCGGCAGATCTCCCCGATCGCCTGGCGCGCCCCGCCGGAGCCACAGAAATCGACCAGCTCGTCCCAGTCGAGCGGCCCGACGCTGAGCAGGAAATGATGCTGGATGTCGAGCACCGCCGCGCCGATCATCGCCGCATCCTCCGCCCCCAGCCCGCTCACCGGGTCGGTGCCGCCCAGCCGCGCGAATCGCGCCATGCCGGCGCCGCCCAGCCGCGTCTGCTCGGCCGCCGGCAGCGCCATCCACACGGGTTCGGCCTCGATCACCCGCACGTCGAGCCCGGTCAGCCGGCGCAGCACCAGTTCGAGCCCGGCGGCACTGCGCCGGGTATCGGCGAAATGCTGGGCCAGCCGCACCAGCGCCGCATCGTCGAACGCCAGCCGGTCGCGCATCGACGCCGTGGCAAAGCCGGAAAAGGCCAGCAGGCTGGCGCTGATCGGGTCGGTCAGGCCCTCGCCGGTCGGCGCGACCCGGCCGCCGGCGCGCTCGAAATTGATCGTCCGGTTGTATTTGGCGAAGGCCCGCCAGAAAAACGACAGGGCGCGATGGTCAAAGATGTTGACGAAGGCCGCCATCGCCCGGTCACGCAGGCGCCGGCGTTGCAGCTGGATCTCGCTGTAAAAGGCCGGCAGCGCCGGCGACGGCCCGATCAGGCCGAGCACATTGGTCGTCACCCGCGGCGGCCGGCGGCTGCCGGGTGCCAGCGGCGCGATCTGGCGCGGGTCGCGGTCGCCAAGGTCGATCTCGGCGACATCGCCGATCGGCAGCGCCATGCGATCCGACGCAATGAAATGCAGCGGTTCATCGGACTGCTTCATGTCGCCGCCCAGCCGCGCCGCCGGGTCGCGCCGCCGGGCCAGCTGTTCGCCGACGCGCGCCACCTGGACGAGTTCGAGCGAACCGAGCCGGCGGCGCAGGCGGGCAAGGATGGTCACGCCGGCGCCCCGCTCACAGCAGCACGCGATCGCCGATGCGCGGCGTCCAGCGTTTCCACGGTTCCGGCTCGCCGCGCAGCTGCGCCGTCACCCGCACGAAGCTGTTGAGCGCACAGGCGCTGGCCAGGAAACGTTCGATGACGGTGCACAGCAGGAAACTGCCCGAGCCCGACAGCCGCTCGTCGTCGAGTTCGAGCGTCACATCGATGCCGGCGGCGATGGCGGTATGGCCCTTCAGCCGCACCCGCGCCACGCCGGGCTGGGCGCTGATGCCGACCAGCCGGTCGCGCAGCGACGCCGAATCGGCCGAATCGGCGATGTCGTACAGCGCCAGCACCTCGCGCAGCGCCAGCGCGCCATCCTTGCCGCCGACGAGGCTGAGATGATTCAAGGACAATTGCCCGACCAGCTTCCACACCGCGGCGCGGCGGCGCGCCGGGCGCCGGGTCGGCGTCGGCTTGGTCAGCGCACTCGCGCCGGCAAGGCCGGGCAGCATTTCGGTCAGGCTGAGCCAGGGCCGGCCGCCACCAAACGGCAGCCGCGCCGGCAGGTCGCGGTTGGTGCACAGCAGCCGCACCGACGCGACCGCCGCCTCGTCCTCCAGCAATTTGCCGTCGAGATCGGCGATCTGCAGAAACACATCGTCGCCGCCGCCGGGGCCGAAGCTCGACCGCCGTGCTGTCGCGTGGAACAGCCGCCCCAGCCGCGCCGAGCCGCGGTCGATGGCGTGCAGCGGCGGCACCGCGACGAGGTCGCCGCGCGCATCCTGCAGGCTGACGCCGAGCACCGAATGGACTTCGCGCGCGTCCTCGCCGCTGCTGTCGGGGATGATGCGATATTCGATGGCGGTCTGATCGATGTGGATCGGCTCGCTCTCCGCCTCGAACAGGTTCAATGCCGGGCAGGCGTACAGCTCGAAATCATCGGCGCGGACAACGCGCTCGAGTTCCGGACTGAGGCGGTCGAAATAGAGGAAGATCTCGAGCGTGCTGCCCTCGATGGCGATGGTGCGCGCCGCCAGGCCGCTGATTTCGAAGAACAGCTGCTTCTGCGGATAGGAGAAATGCTCCTGCACCGCGGCATAGGCCAGGCTGGCGACCGGCGATTGCGGCAGCAGCAGCTCGTCGTCGCCCAGGCCGAGCAGGCGCAGCGCCGTCGGCGGCAGCAGCACGGCGCGCGGATCGCTGGGCCCGGTGCCAACGCCGATGCCGATCAGATTGACGCCCAATTGCTCGACGATCAGCTGCGCCCGCCGCGCATCGCTCTTGATGAACAGCTTCAGCCGGTCGATTTCGAGGCCGGCAAGATCGACTTCCGGCTTGGTGACGGCGAATTGCAACCGGAGCAGGCCCTTGGCTTCGCGCGGTCGGCCGCGGTCGTCGCGCAGGCCGAGCGGCGGCGCGTCGAGCGGCGGCCCGGTCATGCTCGCCGCCGCCAGTTTCAGCGGCAGCAGCCAGGTGTCGGCCGCCAGCCGGTACTGGCAGGCGACATCGGCGACCGGTTCGGTCAGCAGCGCGGTGCCGCGCGGGACAAGCAGCGGCTTGTCGAGATCCGGCCCGGGTTCCAGCCGCGCCACGAAAAAGCTCGGCACCGGCTGGATCAGGTGCGGGTAGAGCGTCAGCAGCAGCGCGTCGGACAGTTCCGGAAATTCATCGTCGAGCTTGTGGCGCAGCCGGGCATTCATGAACGCCACCGCCTCGATCAGCCGGCCGATGTGCGGATCCTCGATGGCGTCGCGGGTCAGGCCGAGGCGGGCGGCGATCTTGGGATAGGCATCGGCGAACGCGCCGGCCGAATCGCCGAGGAACGCCAGTTCGCGCTGATAATATTCGATCAGATCGTCGATCATCGGAGCGTGCCAGTCCTCAACCGGCCAGGTCGACCGCGATCACCCGGTCGCTGGGGCGCAACCTTGCGTCATAGATCACTGCCTCGGCGGCATCGGCAAGGCGAATCACGCCGCTGATGCGAAAGCGGATGCCGGTGGAGGTCGGCGCGCCATCGACTTCGACATCGACGCCGTGCAGCCGCGTCTCGTGCGTGCGGATCGTATTGGCGATCAGGCGCTTGATGCGGTCGCGCACCGCCGGCGTGCCGAAATCCTCGGTCGAGATATCGACGAGGCCGAAGCCGGTGATGGTTTCGGTCAGCCCTGGCTCGGTGCCCCAGCGCACATAAGGCTGCTTGGCGTTGAGCAGGCCTTCAAGGTCGCGGCGCAGGCCCAGCTTGAACCGCTCGAAACGCCGCTCGTCGCTCTCGATCGCTTCATGCTGGGTATCGGGGGCATCGTCGATCAGGCGATCGAACAGCGACAGGGGTACCGATCCGGTCATGCCGGCACCTCACGGCCGATCGCCGTGGTCAGGCGGAACTCGCTGGCGATCTGGTCGAGCTGATAATGCGGGCGCAGCGCGATCTCGCAGCGATAGGTGCCGGGCTTGCCGGGCTCCTCCTCGACGATCACCCGCGCCTCGCGTAGCGGATAGCGCCGGCGCATCTCGTCCGAGGCGTCGTCATTGCCGGTGACATATTTGCGCAGCCAATCCTCGAGCAGCTTCTGGCACTCGCGTGCGTCGCTGTACTTGCCGACCCAGTCGCGCGCCATCACCTTGAGATAATGGGCGAAACGGCAGACGCACATGATGTAGTTGAGCAT
>JAIXZK010000237.1 GCA_027489695.1 Sphingomonadales bacterium | reverse complement strand
GCGGCGACGACGGCCTGGATGGCGACGCCGAGCCGCGCCGCCGCCGACACGCTGCTCGGCCTGTTCGCCCTCAACGGTTTCCTCAACCTGTTGTGGAGCTTCCTGTTCTTCCGCCTGCACCGCCCCGATCTCGCCGGGGTGGAGGTCTGGCTGCTCTGGGCGTCGGTGGCGGCGCTGATTATCGTCGTGCGCCGTTATTCCCGCACCGCGGCCTGGCTGCTGGTGCCGTATCTGGTGTGGGTGACCATCGCCGGGGCGCTCAACGATGCGATCGTCGCGTTGAACTGAAGCTCAGGCCCTGGTCTTTAGATACGCGATGACATCGGCGCGATCCTGCGGCTTCTTCAGCCCGGCGAACGCCATATAGGTGCCTTTCAGCACCTTCTGCGGCGCTTCGAGATAGGTGAACAGCTGTTCCTCGGTCCAGACCAGCCCGCTCTTCCTGTTGGCGGCGGAATATCTGAAGCCTTCGATGCTGCCGGCCTTGCGGCCGACGACGCCCCACAGGCTGGGGCCGATGCGGTTCACGCCCTGCTCCACGACATGGCAGGTGCGGCACTGGCCGAAGATCGTCTCGCCCCTGGCGGCATCGCCGGTCAGCGCGGCGTAGCTGACACTGGTGGCCAATGTCGGAGCGACCGGCGTCGTGGCGGTCGCGGTTTCGGGTGGGCTGACCGCCGCGGGCACCGCCGCCGGCGCGGCGGCCTCGGTGCTGGTCGTGGTCGCGGTCTTGTTGTCACCGCAGCCGGCAAGGGCGAGGGCGGCGGTCGCGGCAAACAGGCCGGCCAGGCGAAAATCGGTCATCGAACGCTCCCAGAGGATATTGTTGCAGGCACAACGCACAGGGCGGCCGCCGGGTTGGCGCGATACGCCGACATTCCGCCTGCCGGTCGCTCGTGCCGGTCCGGTGGCTGCCGGATGCGGGCCAGGGCCGCCTCGGCCGCGCGGGAGGGATCGCTTCCCCTCGCCCCGCAACCGCTCCTATGGTCCCGCGATCAAACCCTGATTCACGAGGTTCCATGCGCCCGTTGCTGCTCGCCACCACCATTTTGTTCCTGGCCGCCCCGGCAGCGGCGCTGGCGCAACCCGCCACGGCGGCGATGGCGGAAAGCCCGGCCGATGCCGAGCTCGCCGCCTTTTTCGATGCCTATGACAAGGCCTCGCTGGCGCGCTCGCCGCTCGGCCAGAGCTATCGCGGCATCAAGACCGACCAGGACAAATGGGACGACAACAGCGATGCCGAGGATGTGCGCCGCCACGAGCTCGGGCAGCAGGCGCTGGCGGAGATGCGCGCCCGCTTCGCCACCGCGCCGCTGTCACCGGCGTCGCGCCTGTCCTACCGCCTGTTCGAAAAGCAGATGGCGCGGCGCGACAGCAGCTTCCGATATCGCGGCTATGATTATGTCTTCGATCAGATGAACGGCGCGCAGAGCCGCTATCCCGCTTTTCTGATCAACATCCACCGCGTCACCAGCAAGGCCGATGCCGAAGCCTATGCCGCCCGGCTGGAGCGGCTGGGGGCGGCGCTCGACCAGGACATCGCCGAAAGCGAGACGCGCGCGAAAGCCGGTGTGCTGCCGCCGAAATGGGTGTTCCCCTTCGTCATCTCCGACGCGCGCAACACCCTGACCGGCGCGCCGTTCGATGGCAGCGGCAGCGATTCGCCGCTGCTCGCCGATTTCAAGGCCAAGGTCGGCAAGCTCGACCTGCCGACGGCGGAAAAGGACGCGCTGATCGCGCGTGCCACCGCGGCGCTGAAGACCAGCGTGCAGCCGGCCTATGAGCGGCTGATCGCCGCGATGACGCGGCAGGAAGCGATGGCCGGCACTGTCGACGGCGTCTGGCGGTTCAAGGAAGGTGCGGCCTTCTATCAAGCCAATCTCGCCAGCTACACGACCACCGACATGACCGCCGAGCAGATCCACAAGCTCGGCCTCGAACAAGTGGCGCGCATCCATGGCGAGATGATGGGCATCGCGCGGGCGACCGGCTTCAAGGGCGATCTCAAGGCGTTCCTCGCCTTCATGCGCGACAACAAGAGCTTCGTGCTGCCGGAAGGCGAGGCCGGCAAGGCCGAATATCTGCGCCGCGCCAACGCCTTCCTCGACGAACTCCGGCCCAAGCTGCCGCAATATTTCGCCAATCTGCCCAAGGCGCCGGTGGTGGTGAAGGCGGTCGAGCCGTTCCGCGAAAAGAGCGCTGGCAAGGCCTTTTATCAGTCCCCGGCCGAGGATGGCTCACGGCCCGGCACCGTCTATGTGAACCTGTACAGCATGGCGGACATGCCGACGATCGAGATCGAGCCGCTGATCTATCACGAGGGCCTGCCCGGCCATCACCTCGAGCGCGCCAATTCGACCGAGCTGAAGAATGTGCCGGCGTTCCGCAAGTTCGGTGGCTTCACCGCCTATTCGGAAGGCTGGGGGCTCTATACCGAGAAGCTGGCCAAGGAGATGGGC
The DNA here is from genome assembly GCA_027489695.1 of Sphingomonadales bacterium. Lineage (GTDB taxonomy): Bacteria > Pseudomonadota > Alphaproteobacteria > Sphingomonadales > Sphingomonadaceae > Sandarakinorhabdus. The sequence goes on along the minus strand of JAIXZK010000237.1, from coordinate 3,328 downwards.
CAATATCAGGACCCCTACAACGACTTCGGCCGGCTGCAGCTGGAGCTGCACCGCGCCATCCGGCTGGTGGTCGATTCGGGTATCCACGCCAAGCGCTGGAGCCGCGAACAGGCGGTGCAATATCTGCTCGACAACAGCGCCGAACCGGCCGGCGGCATCCAGAAGGCGGTCGAACGCTACGCCGTCTACCCCGGCCAGGCGACCGCCTACATGGTCGGCCGGCTGAAGATCTTCGAACTGCGCGAAAAGGCGCGCGCCGCGCTGGGCGACAAGTTCGACATAAGGGCCTTCCACGATGTCGTGCTGAAGACCGGTGCCGTGCCGCTCGACGTGCTGGAGGAGAATGTCGACGCCTGGATCGCTGCCACGCGCTGACCCCTGCCGGCGACAGCTGGCGGCCACCGCTGGCGGCATCGATCCGGCGCTTTTGTCGCATTCATACAATCGCCCGGGAAGCCGCGCCGGTACACCGATCTTGCGACCCGAGAGGGGCGCCGACAAGGCAAGCAGCCCTGGCGGCGCATCCTCGCACTTCAAGGCCCGGCGGCCGTCCCGCCGCCGGGTCCTTTTTTGCATGTTGCTGCGATCTTTGTTCATTTGACTCCGGCATCGCGACGCTCGAAGAAGCATGGGCGCGGCGAGGGGGGTCGACGTTGGTCAGCATCCGCTATTTTGCTCCGGCGCCTGCGCTGCGACGCCACATCTCGTCCTATTACTGGTTCCAGTCGTTCGGGCCGTGCTTTGCCGACCTGATGCGGGCCGAACTGCCGCAGGTGCGCTTCATCCTGCGCGGCCGGGCGCTCAACCATTATGGCAATGGCGTGGTGCGCGTTTCGGGAACGGCGCAGGTGCAGGGCCCGACCAACGGCCCGGTGCGCTTTACCGCCAGCGAACCGCTGCACGTCTTCGGCGCCGGGCTGCTGCCGCTCGGCTGGGCGGCGCTGGTCGGCGAAGCGGCCGACAGCCTGGCCGATGACATCATCGATCTCGACAGCCTGTGCGGCGCTGCCGCCGGCGATACCTATGCCGCGCTCGCCACCGCCACCCAGGATCGCACGCGCGTCGAGATCGCCGATCGCTTCTTCGGCGCGCTGCTGGCGGCGGCGCGGCCGGTGCCGACCTGGTTCATCCAGCTCGCCGACGAATGGTTGACGGCGTCGCCGGCGCCGTCCGTCGATGCGCTGGTTGCGGCGTCCGGCATGTCGGCGCGATCGGTCGAACGGCTGACCGGCCGAATCTATGGCGCCTCGCCGAAGCTGCTGGCGCGCAAGTACCGCGCGCTCGGCGCCGCGGTGCGGCTCGGCAATGGCGAGGCCTCGGGCTGGGCCGATCTGATCGGCGACGGCCTGTTCTATGATCAAGCGCATCTGATCCGCGAATTCAACCAGTTCGTCGGCATGACGCCGGCGCGCTTCCTCGCCGAGGCGGCGCCGGTGACGCGGCTGACCATCGCCCGCAAGCGGCTGATGCCGGATTTGCCGAAACTGGCGCTGTTCAGCTGAGCGGCGCGCCACGGCGTATCGCCCGGCACGCCCATAGTGGCACGGCAAAGGCGATTCCGAAGCCGAGGTTCAGGAGCGCGTTGCCGGGGTAACCCGAGAGCAGCGACGCCGCGGTATCGATGACGAACCACCCGCCGATGGACAGGGCAACCGCCCACCACGCCCAGGCCACACCGCGCCGCAAGGCGAAACGGATTATCGTCCATATCGCCAGCATCCAGCCGATCATCACGGCCCCGAGCACGCGATAGACGAAGACGACATAGGGTCGGGCGATTTCGGGGATCGCGGCCGGATACTCCGGGGTGCCGAAGGCGACGATGTTGAACAGCAACTGGGTCGGCCCCGGCAGGACCAGGATCGCGGCGCTGAACAGCATTACCGCGATGGCGGCGACTTCGAGGCCGCGGACGGCGCGAGCATGCGAGCGAGGGGACATGGCGATATTGTAGCGCTCGCTACAGGCGATGCAACGCCGGGATGCGGTTGACAGTGGACCCGCTGCGCCCACATAAGCCGGACGAAATTGCTCTGCTTTGAAAAGGCCAGCACCCGCCCGTGATCCGCCTGACCAACCTTGCCGATTATGCCGTGGTGGTGATGACCGCCGCGGCGCGCGTTCCCGGCGAGCGGCTGTCGGCGGCGCGCGTCGCCGAAGTGACCGCCATTCCGGCGCCGACGGTTGCGAAGCTGATGGGCACACTGGCCCGGGCCGAGCTGCTGGTGGCGTCGCGCGGTGTCGCCGGCGGCTTCGCGCTGGCGCGGGCGCCGGCCGAGATCAGCATCGCTGCCATCGTCGAGGCGGTCGACGGCCCGATCGCGCTGACCAACTGCCTGTCCGGCGAGGCGCATGAATGCGCCATCGAGGGCCAGTGCGGCGTGCGTGGCCATTGGGGGCCGATCAACGCCGCGGTGCGCGCCGCGCTGAGCGCGGTGACGCTCGCCGATCTTTTGAAGCCTGCGGCAAAGCCGGGCCTTGCGCCGGTGGCCCTGCCCGCGGAGATGACGCCATGACCGATTCCACCACCGCCGTCGCCGTGCCGGCCGAGGATATCCAGGACGCCGCCGCGCGCGCTGCCGTTGACGATCTCGCCACCTACAAATGGGGTTTCGTTTCCGACATCGAATCGGAAATGGCGCCGAAGGGGCTGAACGAAGACACCGTCCGCTATATCTCGGCCAAGAAGGGCGAGCCGGAATGGCTGCTCGACTGGCGGCTGAAGGCCTATCGCCGCTGGCTGGGGATGACGGCGCCCGATTGGGCCAAGCTCGACCTGAAGCCGATCGATTATCAGGACGCCTATTATTACGCCGCGCCCAAGGCCAAGCCGACGATCGGTTCGCTCGACGAACTCGATCCCGAAATCCGCCGCACCTATGAAAAGCTCGGCATCCCGATCGAGGAGCAGAAGATGCTGGCCGGGGTCGAAGGCGCGCGCCGCGTCGCCGTCGATGCGGTGTTCGACAGCGTCTCGGTGGCGACGACTTTCCGCGCCGAGCTGGAAAAGGCCGGGGTGATCTTCCGCTCGATCAGCGAGGCGGTGAAGGAATATCCCGATCTGGTGAAGAAGTGGCTGGGCAGCGTCGTGCCGCAGCAGGACAATTTCTTCGCCTGCCTGAACAGCGCGGTCTTTTCGGATGGCACCTTCGTCTACATTCCCGAAGGCGTGCGCTGCCCGATGGAGCTGAGCACCTATTTCCGTATCAATGCCGCCAACACCGGCCAGTTCGAACGCACGCTGATCGTCGCCGACAAGGGGTCGTACGTCTCGTCCCTCGAAGGCTGCACGGCGCCGATGCGCGACGAGAACCAGCTTCACGCGGCG
>JAIXZK010000016.1 GCA_027489695.1 Sphingomonadales bacterium | reverse complement strand
GATCACCCACACGCGGGCAACCGCGCAGCGCGCCGTGTCGTTCATTTCCTCTTCCGAAAGGATCGCATCGCCCGGCCGCTCGCGCCGCAGCGCCGCCATCAGATACGCATTGGCGCGCCTGTCGCCCTCGTCCCCGAGTGCCTTGGGTTCGCGCCCGCCCTCGTCCCGCAACGCCATCAGAATACGCCCGGCTTCAGCGGCGAGCAGGCGAGCAAGATCGGCATCGGTCATGCTGTGGCTGTTACGGCTGGGAGGCAGTTTGGCAAGGGGGGCCTATGCCGCCGCTTTGTGCGCCGCGTAGGATGGCCGGCAGCGAGATTTTGTTACCGTTGAAGGGTCGCCTTTGGCTGTCAGCGTGATCCACGTGTCGGCATTTGGGCTGATGCTCCAATGCCGCCTTGAATGGCAGCTGTAAGATCATTGGACGTCCAGAAGGTTCTCGCAAGACTGTCGCGGTAGGCTGCCGTGTGCGATAGTGGTCTCCGACGACCTAGGATATGCTACAGATCGCGCGCTCTTGACCAATAGATTTACTGCATGAATTTGACAGGAAAATGCGATGTATGTGTTCATCGATGAATCTGGAAACACGGGCGCTCACCTATTTGACGAAGAGCAACCAATCTTCTTAACCGTTGCGCTGATGACGCGCACCGACTTCGATGAAATTTACTCCAGGCCGATTAGCAACCTTGCGCGCGAAGTTGGGGATACGCAGTTGCACGGCGCAAAGCTCGGGGTGACACGAATCGAGGAGGTTGCCCGTCCGCTTCACAAATTGTTGCAGCGTGCTGATGCGCGTTTCTTCATATCGCGGGTCGAGAAGCGGTACATCGTCGCCACTAAGATGTTTGACTTGCTTTTTGATCCGGGCGAGAATCGCGCCGCGTCACCGCATATTTATATGATGCGCCCCCTCAGAATCACGTTTGCGGTTAAATTCGCCGCGATCGTCACAGAGGAAATGGCAAAGGCGTTCTGGGTTTCGATGATGGAGACCAATGCCGACCGCGCCCGCGGCGGCATGCTTCAATTCTGCGATCACGTACTAGCTCTCTTGCCCGGCGTCAAAGACCAGGGCCTCGTCAGGCGAATCCGTCCCGCCATCGAATGGGCTCGCCAAAACCCGGAAGCGATCTATTTCCATTCTGATGGCCGAATTGCTCGTCAGGGACACCTTCCGAACCTGATCGGGTTCGGCAATCTCATGGACGGTGTCGAGGCCCAGTCGGAAGCGTGGCGTCGGCCGGTCCGGCGCATCCGGCACGACCGGCAGAGCGAATTCGGGCCCGCTCTGCGTTTTTGGCACCAATTATACGCCAATGCGTCGCCGGAGCGTGTCCCGCTTATGATGGGTGAGATGTTTAAGGCACAGCGCGCTGGCGGCAGCACCTTCGAGATATCGACCTCTGAAGCGAGCCCGGGCATTCAAGTCACTGATATCGTGATGTGGCTGTTCAGCCGCCTGAATCGGAAGCGGGAAATTGGCTTAGATTCTTGGCGGTTAATGCAGTGGGTGTTTCGCCGCTCGCGCCAGAACGATTTCTCATTCGATGGCGTGCTCGGCGCGCTTGACGCGCAGTACGCTCACCTGATGACCGAGCCGATAGACGAGGCTCGCCTAGACACCGCGCGAGAGCAGCTGGCCATTATCGATGCTGCTACAATGGAACGGGTTGAGAGCTATCGGGTCGAAAAGATCGCAAGACAGATCGAGGGCGACAAAACGCATCAGTTTAGAGGATGATGAAGTAACTCTCAAGAAAAGACCTGTGTGGCCGAAGCGAAGGCAAGTCTTTTTCGATTGAGAGACGTGTTACTAAATGAGGGAGATCACGCGCTTTGTAGAGATGCTGCTTCGAGGACCGAGAACGGCAGCTGAGACAAGATCGCCGATCGACGATGGTGCGCGAAACTGCCGGCTCTCCTTTGGAAGCAGCCAAAGCGTTGCTTGTTGCCCAAACGACAAAGTCGAGAATCGACTGTCTAGAAGCAGGCCGTCATCCTACAAGCGACGCGGCCAACAAAATGGGGTCTGGGGCCCAAGGCCCCAGCCGCCGGAGGCCCACTTGCCTTCCAAGGAATCACCCTCCCGTAAACACTGCCGGCCGCTTCTCCAGAAACGCCGCCACCGCTTCGGCGTGGTCCGAGGTTTCGTGCGCCAGGGCCTGGAAGGCGGCGGAGAGTTGCAGGACTTCGGCCATGCGCAACGATTGGGCTTCGCGGAGCAGGCGCTTCGTTAGCCGCAGGGCGCGCGCCGGATTGGCGGCGACGCGGTTCGCCAAAGCCAGGGCCGCGTCCATCAGCTCGGCATCGGGGACGACGCTGCCCACCAACCCGATCGCCAGCGCGCGGGCGGCGTCGAAGCGGTCGCCGGTGAGGAAGAGTTCGGCGGCGAGCGGGTAGCCGATGATCTGTTGCAGGGTCCAGGCGCCGCCGTCGCCGGGGACGAGGCCGACCTTGATGAAGCTGGCGGCGAATTTGGCGGAGGCCGCGGCGATGCGCATGTCGCACAGGCAGGCGAGATCGAGGCCGAGGCCGATGGCATGGCCGTTGATGGCGGCGATGCCGGGGACTTCGGTGGCGAGCATGGCTTCGGTGATGCGCTGGACGCCGCGGCGGTAGTTGGCGCGGGTGCCGTCGGGGGTCGCCTGCGGCCCGATGCCGGTGCGATCCTGCATGGCCTTGAGGTTGCCGCCGGCGCTGAAGGCGGCGCCGCTGCCGGTGAGGATGAAGGCGGAAATGCCGGGGTCGCCGTCGAGCGCCTGGATGGCGGCGACCAGGGCGTCGCATTCTTCCAGCGTGCCGATGGCGTTCATGGTTGCCGGGCTGTTCAGGCGCAGGATCGCCACTTTGCCGATGGTTTCGCGCACCACGAAGTCGCTCATCAGGTCGCTCATGGGGGCCTCTCAAAGCCGGCAGGCGGAGTGCCTGCTTGTCGCCGCATGGCTTGCCATCGCGGCGGCCAGTCGTCACCCTCCCCAAAGACCGAAAAATCGGCACCAGTCCTGGGGAGAAGCAATGGCGAGTGTTTCCGTCGATGCCGCGCCGGTCCGCGGCGCCCGCGAGCGGCTGCTGCTGTGGACGCTGCTGGTCGTCTATATCCTGAACTTCCTCGACCGGCAGATCGTCACCATTCTCGCCGAACCGATCCGCAAGGATCTGCAGCTTGCCGATTGGCAATTGGGGCTGCTCGGCGGTTTCGCCTTTGCGGCCTTCTACGCCATCCTCGGCATTCCGATCGCCCGGCATGTCGACAAGCCGACGACCAATCGCGTCGGCATCATCACCGTGTCGCTGGCGCTATGGTCGGGGATGACGGCGCTGTGCGGCATGGCGGGCGGTTTCGTGCAGCTGCTGCTGTGCCGGGTCGGCGTTGGCGTGGGGGAGGCGGGGTGCACGCCGTCGGCCCATTCGCTGATCGCCGATAGCGTCGCGCCCGATCGGCGCGGGCGGGCGATCGCCTTTTACGGGCTCGGCATTCCGATCGGCTCGCTGCTCGGCACCATCATCGGTGGGCAGCTGGCCGATGCCTTTGGCTGGCGCCAGGCGTTTTTCGTCGTCGGCGTGCCGGGGTTGCTGATGGCGCTGTTCCTCTGGGCGGTGCTGCGCGATCCGCGGGCCACGCGGCCGGCGCCGGCCGTCGCGGCAAAGGCGGCGCCGTCGCTGCGCGCGGCGCTGGCCGGGCTGGCGTCCAACCGCTGCTATGTGCTGCTGGTAACGGCGGCGGCACTGGTCGCCTTCCTGTCCTATGGCAAGGGGCAATGGGCCTTGAGCTATTTCCAGCGCACCCATGGCCTGACGCCGGGGCAGGCGGGGCTTTATGTCGGCGGCATCCTGGGCGCGGCGGGGATCGCGGGAACGTGGATCGGCGGCTGGCTCGGCGATCGCTTCGGCCATCGCCATATGGTGACGGCGCCGGCGATCGGCATGGCGGTGGCGGCGCCGATCCTGTTCGCCGGTTACATGACCGACGACTGGCGGCTGGCGATCGGGCTGCTGGTGCTGCCGACCTTGCTCAATTCGATGTATTATGGCCCGGCCTATGCCGCGGCGCAGCTGATGGTGCCGAAGGAATCGCGCGCCATGGCCAGCGCGGTGATGCTGTTCGCGCAGAATTTCATCGGGCTGGGGCTGGGCCCGCTGCTGTTCGGGCTGCTTTCGGACGCGTTCAAGCCGATGGCCGGGGCGGAAAGCGTGCGCTGGGTGCTGTTCATCGCCGCCTGGGCGGGCCTCGCGCCGGCGTTTTTCTTCTGGCGCGCCGGCCGGCGGATGGCGGCGGCGATCGCCGACAACCGGTAGCGCAGGTTGACGCCCCTTCGAGATAATGGCATCAAGAGTGTCAATTAAATCGGAGGGGATCACGATGCAGGTGCTGCGGACGCCGGACGAGCGCTTTGCCGGGCTCGATGGCTATGATTTCGCGCCCCATTACAGCGAGGTCAGCGACCGCGCCACCGGCCAGGGCCTGCGCATCCACCGCATCGATGAAGGCCCCGCCGATGCGGCGCCGGTGCTGCTGATGCATGGCGAGCCGAGCTGGTCCTATCTCTACCGCAAGTTCGTCGGGCCATTGACGGCTGCCGGCCACCGCGTCGTGGCGCCGGACCTGATCGGCTTTGGCAAGTCGGACAAGCTCGCAGCGCGTGGCGATTATACGTTCGAGCGTCATGTCGAATGGATGTCGGACTGGCTGGTGGCGCTCGACCTGCGCGATATCACGCTGTTCTGCCAGGATTGGGGCGGGCTGATCGGGCTGCGGCTGGTGGCGGCGTTCCCGGATCGCTTCGCGCGGCTGGTCATCGCCAATACCGGGCTGCCGATCGGCACCGGATCGTCGCCGGGCTTCGATCAATGGCTGCAGCTCAGCCAGACCATTCCGCAATTTCCGGTCGGCGGCATCGTCAACATGGGCACCTCGCGCGAGCTGACGCCGGCGGAAATCGCCGCCTATGACGCGCCGTTCCCGGACGAAAGCTACAAGGAAGGCGCGCGGCAGTTCCCGACGCTGGTGCCGGTTACCCCCGAACATGCGTCGGTCGCGGAGAACAAGGCGGCGTGGGAAGTGCTCGGCCGCTTCGACAAGCCGGTGCTGACCTGTTTTTCGGACAATGACCCGGTCAGCAAGGGCGGCGAGGCGGTCATCCAGGCGCGCATCCCGGGCGCCGCCGGCCAGGCGCACAGCATCGTGCCGGGCGGGCATTTCCTGCAGGAAGACAGCCCCGAACTGCTCAGCCGCATGATCGTCGACTTCATCGAAGGAACCAAATGATGCGCGTCGTCAACGAAGTCATGCCGCGGCCCGAAATCGCCAAGGAATTCTTCTTCGGCGGCGGCCATGACGGCCCGATGGTGATGGTCAACCTTTTGAAGTTCAAGCCGCTGGCCGAATATCCGGATGGTCGCAACCCCGGCATGACCGGCCGCGAAGCCTATGAAATCTATGGCCGCGCCGTCGTCGAATGCCTCAAGCTGGTCGGCGGCAAGCCGCTCTATTCCGGCGCCGTCACCGGCGTCATCCTCGGCGATATCGAGGAAAATTGGGACATGATCGCGCTGGCCGAATATCCGACGCCCCAGGCGATGGTCGATATGGTCGGCTTGCCCGAATATCAGGGCATCGAGATCCACCGTTTCGCCGGGCTGGCGGGGCAATTGAACATCCGCACCGCACCGGGCGTGTTCGCGGCATGAGCCTGGCCTTCGACCTGTTCTGGTCGTTCCGCTCGCCCTATTCCTATCTGGTGACGCCGCGGCTGCGCGAGCTGGTGGCGACGCATGACGTCACCTGCAACGTCCGCGTGGTCTATCCGATCGCGGTGCGCCAGGCGGATTTCTTCTCGAATGCCGATCCGCTTTGGGTCTTCTATCTGATGAAGGACACGTTTCGGACCGCGCAATATCTTGGGCTCGACTATGGCTGGCCGCGGCCCGATCCGGTGCTGATGGACCCGGCAACGCGGACCTACCCCAAGGAGCAGCCGCACATCCACCGCCTCAGCCATCTCGGCATTGCCGCCACCGAACGCGGCCGCGGGCTGGATTTCCTGTTCGAGGTTTCGGCGCTGATCTGGAACGGCAAGACCGAAAACTGGCATGAAGGCGATCATCTGGCCCAGGCCGCGGCCCGCGCCGGGCTCGACTTGGCCGAGATGGACGCGGCTGTGGCGGCGGATTTCGACGGCTATGCCGCGAAGATCGAGGCCAATCAGGTCGCCCAGCGCGCCGCCGGCCATTATGGCGTGCCGCTGATGGCGGTGGATGGCGAGCCCTTCTTCGGCCAGGATCGCTTTGATCAGCTGGTCTGGCGGCTGCAGCAGAAGGGCATGCAGGCGCGCTGAGCGGCAGCATCCCGGGAGAACATCGCATGGCCATGCCCTATCGCCTGTTCGGCACGCCGGGGTCGCTCTACACCGCCAAGGCGCGCAGCTATCTGCGCAAGCAGCATGTCGATTTCGTCGAACTGCCCGCTGCGTCGGCCGAATTCGCCGCGCTGCTGCCAACGATCGGCCGCTGGATCATCCCGGTGCTGACGACGCCGGCGGGCGACGTGCTGCAGGATGGCAGCGTCATCATCGATCATTTCGAAGCGGCCGGTGCCAGGCTGCCGGCCGTGCCCGCGACGCCCGTTCACCGCGCCGTCGCGGCGATCTTCGAACTGTTCGGCGGCGAGGGGCTGCTGCGCCCGGCGATGCATTATCGCTGGAACTTCGACGAGCAGAACCAGCCCTTCATCGCCAATGATTTCGTCGCGGCGCTGGCCCCGGCGGGCGCGCCGCAGGCAGTGAAGGACCAGGTCTTCGGCGGCGCGGCGCAGCGGATGCGCACGGCCATGGCGGCCTTTGGCGTTACCGAGGCCAGCATCCCGGCGATCGAGGCGAGCTACGCCGAATTCCTGGCGCTGTTCGACGCCCATCTCGCGACGACGCCCTATCTGCTTGGCGGCCGCCCGACGCTTGGCGATTATGGCCTGATCGGGCCGCTGTTCGCCCATCTCGGCCGCGATCCGGTGCCGCGCCAGCGGATGCAGCGCAGCGCCTGGAACGTCTATCGCTGGACCGAGCGGATGAACGCCCCCGAAGCCCAGGCCGATGGCCTGGGCCCGGCCGATGGCGGGCTGTTCGCCGGCGATGCCATCCCCGATACGCTGGCGGCGCTGCTGCGTTTCATCGCCGAGGATTATCTCCCCGAAATCACCGCGCATGTCGCTTTCGCCAATCAGTGGCTCGCCGATCGGCCCGACGACATTACCGGCACCTCGGGGCTCAGCAATCCCGCCAATCGCACCATCGGCAAGGCGGGCTTTGCCTGGCGCGGCCAGGAAATCGCGACGATGGTGATGCCCTACCGTTTCTGGCTGCTGCAGAAGGTGCAGGCGGCGGCGGCAGCGTGCGACGATCCGCGGCTCGGCGAATTGCTCGCCGCTACCGGCCTGGCGCCGCTGCTGACCTTGCGGACGACGCGGCCCGTCGAGCGACGCGGGCATCTCGAAGTCTGGGGCGCGGCGCGGTAGCGCGGCCCGATACCAGTTCGATTTTTGTATAACCGATAAAAGAATGGAGCCTCCGGCGGCTGGGGCCTCAGGCCCCAGACCCCATCTTGATTTATATCATGAAGACAAGCGTTTCGGCCAAATGGACCAATAGCGAAATGGGGTCTGGGGCCCACGGCCCCAGCCGCCGGAGGCCCTGCTTTTCTTTCAGAACACCCGCGCCACCCGGCTCATCGAGCAGAAATACAGGTCGTTGTCCCAGCCGGGTGACGGGAAGACGACGCCCTGCGTCCAGCCGCCGATTCTTGTTCGGCTGCGGGTTGCGCCGGTCAGTATGTCGAGAACGATGACATGTTCGCCGCCGCGGCCGAAGTCGTTGGTAACGACGCCGCCATCGCCGGTCAGCAGCATGTGGCTGGCGGCGCCGATCGCGTCGCGGCGCCAGCGGGGGCGCAGGCACCGGTCCTGCCAGTCAAAGGCCTGGACGACGCGGTTGGCGCTGTCATAGGCGATGACCAGCCCACGCGTCGGATCGACCAGCGGCGGGTTGGTGATGCTGCCGCCGGGCAGGCCGGAGACGTCGACGGCTTCATGGTCGGCGGCGTCGGTCAGCGAGATCCGCAACAGCCGGTTTGGCGTTGGCGCAACACCACGGCCGATCATGCTGGTGCGATAGCGGTGCTGGCCATTGTCCATGAACCAGGCGTTGCGGCCGTCGAGGACGACGTCCCAGCCATAGCTGTTGGTCGTGCCGGCGAGATAATCCCAGGCCCAGCCTTCGTCGCGAACCAGGTCGCCGCCGGTCCAGCGCCAGCGCAGGATGCTGCGTGTGCCGACGAGGTAGACCATGTCGCCGATCGCGCTCAGCCGGGCGATGCTCGGCTCCGGGCTTTGCGCTTGCGCGACGATCCGCATTGCGTTGATGTCGATGACGGTAAGCTGGGCCGGCAGGTGATCGGACAGGTTCTTGGTGACGATCAGCCCGTCGCCGAGGCTCACGAAGCTGTTCCAGGGTGCGGCAATCGGCAGCTCGAGGGTCGCCTTCACCCGGCAGTCGCGCGTCAAGCGATGCACCCAGCGGCCATAGACACTTACCAGGTCGCCACCATCGACCACCGCCAGCCCGCCCGGCCACATCGGCCCGCCGTTCAGGCGCGGCGAACGGGCGAGGGGCTGCAAGGTCACCGGATCGATGCGTTCGACGCGCGCAAAGGTTGGCAGACCGAAATTGCTACGCAGCGCGTCGTGGGTGAGCAGGAACACCTCACCCGGATCGCCAAGCACGGTCATCGTCGACATGCATGTTGCGCGGCTGGTGGCGCGCAGCGTTGCGGAAAGGCGAAGGTTGGTGGCGGCAAGCCGCTGCGGGCCGCCGTCTTCGCTGGGCCAGATCACCGTCCTCCCTGCAAGGGGGAGGGCGTTTGCCGGTGCGGTCACTTTGCCCGCCGCCGCCACGCGATCGTCCCGCCGATCACCAGCCCCAGCACTCCGAGCAGCCATGGCGCCGCCGCCATCAGCGACCGCTGCAACCGCGGCATCACCAGGTCGCGCTGGGCATTTTCGGCGACCTGCTTCGGCGCTTCATAGCCGGGTGGCATGTCGAGCACCTGTTCGGCGCGCGCATAGGCCGCATAGGCCGCCGCCATCGCCTTTGCCCGGGCCGGCATCGCGGCGGCGAGATCGCGCGTTTCGGCGGGGTCGCGCATGATGTCGTAAAGCCGCCAGACGCTGTCGCCATAGGGCTTGAGGTTGCGCACCAGCTTGTAATCGCCCTGGAACAGCACGGCGTTGCCGGCGAGTTCATAGCCCAAGGCTTCGTCTTCGGGGTGGACGCGGGTGGCGGCGCCGGTCAGCAGCGGCAACAGGCTGTGGCCCTGCATCGGCTCGACGGCGCGGCCCTGCCATTGCCCCTGCTGCGGCGCCACGCCGGCGGCGGCGAGCAGGGTCGGCGCCACGTCCATCACCTGGGCAAAGGCCGGCACCACGGCGCCGGCGCGCAACTGCTTGTTGCCCGGCCAGGCGATGATCAGCGGCACGCGCAAGCCGCCTTCGGAGGCAGTGAATTTGTAGCCCCGCAGCGGCGAGGCGGCGGCACTGGCGAAGCTGGTGCCGATGGCGGTCAGGCTGCCCGGCCGGCCCTGCTGGTCCGGCCGCTGGTTATAATAGCTGCGGGCGAAGATGCCGTTGAAGCCGGCCATCGGGTCGATGGCTTCCGGGCCATTGTCGGACAGGAAGACGAAGATGGTGTTGTCATACTGGCCGGTCGATTTGAGCTGCGCCACCAGCCGGCCAATCTCGCGGTCCATCGCCGTCGCCATGCCGGCATAGGCTTCGAAGGCCCGCGCCCGTTGCGCGCGTTCGGCGCTCGACAGCCCGGCCCAATCGTCGGTGGTCGGCATCGTCACCAGCCCGACATCGGCCGGCATCACCCCGGCGGCGATGGCACCCTGCCGCCGCGCCTTGCGCAATGCCGTCCAGCCGGCCGCGTAACGGGCTTTATATCGGGCGATATCGGCGTCGGGCGCCTGCACCGGGATATGGTTGGCGATGAAATTGACCGAGGCGAGGAACGGCTTGCCGCTGCTGGCGCCGGCATCGATATATTCGATGGTCTTGTCGACAATGAAGCGTGACGAATAGAAATCGCGCGGCAGCTTCGCCGGCCGGCCGTCCTCGGTCCAGTCGGCATGGTCGTAGAGCAGCAGATTGGGCTTGTCCTCGAAATTGTCGGCGCCGGACTGGCTCAGCGCCAGGGCGCGATCATAGCCGCGGGCGAGCGGCAGCTTGTCGGGCGTCTTGCCGAGGTGCCATTTGCCGGTGAACAGCGTGCGCCAGCCGGCGGCGCGCAATTGCTCGGCGATGGTAACGACGCGGTTGTTGATTACGGCGTCATAGCCGGGCTTGCCCTGATGCGCCGGCGGAATGGTCTCGGGCATGTTGCCGAGGCCAGCGCGGTGGTGGCTCACGCCGGTCTGCAGCATCGCCCGCGTCGGCGAGCAACTGGCGGCGACGTGGAAATTGGCGAAGCGCGTGCCGGCGCGCGCCAGGGCATCGAGATTGGGCGTGGCGATCTCGCCGCCATAGGCACCAACATCGGTGAAGCCCCAATCATCGGCGAGCAGGATGACGATGTTGGGCTGCGGCGCCGCCAGCGCCGGGGTGGCGGTGGCGAGGAGCAGCGCGGCGACGAAGAGCACCTTCCCTCCCCGTAGACGCTTCGCGTCGCCTGACGGCTGCGGGGAGGGCGACTCGCGCTTGTTGACCTTCGGTCGCCTTCGGCTCAGCGCGAGCGGGGTGGGGGTTCCTCTTCCCGACGACAGAAAGGCACCCCCACCCCGCTCGGCGCGAAGGGCGCCGAGTCGCCCTCCCCGCAAGGGGGAGGGAGTTTGGCCTTGCGCCTTCATCCCCGTTCCAGCGGCGCGAGGCAGCCGGCGTCGTCCAGTATCGGCGCCAGCTCCGCGCGCGCCGATGCCGGCAGCGCCGCCCATTGCCGGCGCAACTCGGCGAGACATTTCACCTGATATTTGAACACGCCCTGGGCATAGGGCAGGCCCATCGCAGTCAGTTCGAACGTCTCCGCCCCGGCCGCAAGCGCCGCGGCATTGGCTTCGAGGAAGGGGAAGTAAAGCTCGCCGCAGAGTTTCAGCAGCGCCAGCACTGCCGGCGCCGGCGGCGTGCCCGGTGCATCCCATTCGCCGTCGATGCCGGACATGTCGTCGACATGCAGCAGCCAGCGGAAGCTGTAAGGATAATCGGCGCGCATCATCGCTTCCGGCGTCGGATCGACCCCCAGCTGCGAGATCTGGCCGTAGAT
>JAIXZK010000228.1 GCA_027489695.1 Sphingomonadales bacterium | reverse complement strand
CCGCCCAGCGCCGTGGCGGTCGCGACGGCAGCCGCGTCGGCGGTCGGACAGCCGACGAGTTGCGCACTGTCATCGAGGTAATCGACCGTGGCGGCACTTTCGCCGACCCGGCGGCAGGCATCGCCCGGCCGGGGATAGCCGTTGCCAAGCACCACCAGGCTCGACGGCCAGGCCGTGGCTGCCGAAGCATCGGTATCGCGGGTGGCTGCAACGGTCGCGGCATCGGGCGCGACACCGGTGTCACCAGCAGCCGGATACGGCGCGGGCGCGGTTCCACAAGAAACGATTGTCGCAGTCAGCAGAAACCCTGCAGAAAGCTTAACAATATTCACGTTTCCATCCCCCGACAGATGGAAAATCTATCCCAAAGCCGGCAGCGGGCGAAGGTTCGTTCTGGCCAGTGATCGGACAATTCGCGCCACTCGGCAGACCATCCGACGCGCCGAGCAGCGTTGTTGGGGTCAGGCCGGGCGCCGGGCCGTCAGTTGTTGCCCGGCGCCGTTGTCAGTTGCTGGCGCAGATGCGTCGGGCTGAAATCGAACCAGGAACGGCAATTCCGCCCGAAGCTCGACTGGTCCGAAAAGCCCAGAGCCTCGGCGATCTCGCCGATCGGCATTGTCGATTGCGCCAGCAACTGGCGAGCGCGCCACTTGCGTTCGTCGTCGACGATCCGGTGATGGGTGGTTCCGTCCTTCGCCAGGCCGCGCACCAGCGAGCGCGTCGCGATCCCGAGGGCCTGCGCCGATTCGGCGAGTGTCAACGCCCGGCGCTCGTCGAGGGCCAGCCGCACCTGGGCCCGGACCCTTGTGATCAGCGGCGGATCGCGGACCAGGCGCATGTCGGCTTCGCACCGGGCGACGCCCTCCTGCCAGGCCAAGGCGTCGCGATAGGGGCTGGCGCGATCACGCCAGGCCAGGGGGATTGCCATGTGCGTCTCGCCGGCCCCGACGCTTACCGCGCAGCAGAAGCGCTCGCGCAGCGCCGCAGCGCCGGACACGGGGGGCTGTGCGAAATGGATCCGCGCCGCGGCGATATCCGGGCCGACGATGGTCTCGACGATACGGTGTGCGGAAGTCATCGCCAGTTCCGTCGACAAGGCCGCGATCCGGCCGAGCGGGGCCGTCGGCCGGCAGATGATGTGGATTTCCTCGCCACAGATTTCATGCCGGAAGTCGAACCACGGCAGCATGCTGCTGGCGTGACGTACCGCCAGGTCGATGGCCGCGCCAAGGTCCGGCGCATAGGGCAGACAATTGGTCAGATTGTCATCGGTCGGCAGTCTCGGGCTGCGGAGCAGTCGCCGCAGGATGGTTTCGGCCGGTACCAGGGCCTGGATGTTGAAGCTGATCCGCACGACATCCCGCATCGGCAGGAAACGCGGCAGCGGATCGACGCTCGCCGCCAGGGACGTGCCCGCCCGGGTCGCCGCCGGATCGGCGATATCGGCTTCATATTGCGCCACCGCGGCCCGGCTGCCGAGCCGATCGGCGATCGGACCGAGGTGCGCCAGCAAATCGGCGATCTCGCGCTCCGCCTCGTCGTCAAGACCGATCTTCGGCATGGATACCGAACTCCCCCGAGTTCCCCTGCCAGCATAATGTGACGAAAAGCTTTCCGCACAAGCCGTGACATGCCGTCACCCCCGCCCGGCCAGGCTGCGCCGATCGCCGCGCTCGAGCCGATGGCTGGCGAAAATCGTCCATGCCGTGGCGAAATCGGCACTCGCCGCCGGGCCGGATGGCGCGCTATCCCGCCGCAACGGCCAGGGGGGCGGCAGCATGGATTTCATCGGCATCATCCGCTCGCTCGAGGAGCTGATCTACGAGATCATGTCGTGGCTGATCTTCTATCCGCGCACGCTATGGCGGATCCTGGTCGATCCGGTCGCGGTTGCCGCCTATTCCGATGCCGAACAGAATGACAAGCCGGATGAACAATATACCGATACGCTTAGCCCGCCGTTGCTGCTCATCATCACCCTGCTGATCAACTATTTCGTGGCGAGCAGCATCGGTGGCGATCCTCTGGTGGCCACCACCAAAATGGGAGCGCAAATCACCAAATCACCGCAGAATCTGTTGATGCTGCGCGCCTTCATCTTCGCGATTTTCCCGTTGATCATCAGCTGCTTCGCCATGTGGCGAAACCATCAGACGATCGACCGCGCCACCTTGCGCCGCCCGTTCTTCAGCCAGTGCTTCCTGATCACGCCATTTGCACTGATGATCCAGCTTTCGGGGATCCTGCTGCGCCTCCCCGCCGCCGGCGCCGCTGCGGCGTCGGCCATGGCGATCGTCGCGCTGCTGTGGTTCACCTGGGCGCAGACCGGCTGGTTCGCGGCGCGCCTGCCGGTGTCGCGCCGCGGCGCCGCCGGCCTGGCGATCGTGGCGATCGGCCTCGCGACGCTGTGCGGCGGCGGCATCACCGCGCTGATCGCGACCTCGCTTTAGCAGCGGCTGCCGGCGAACGCGGGGTTGAGGCTGCCCCGCAACGTCGCTATATCGCCAGCGAGGCGGTCGCTCGGGGGCCGCCTTTTTGCGTTGGCGCCGCCCTTCCCATCAGGCGCGCCGCTGGAGACCGGAACGATGACCATCACCGCCCTCATGCCCGTCTATGGCCGTTGCGAGGTCGAGCCGGTGCGCGGGGATGGTTGTTATCTCTACGACGCCCAGGGCCGCGAATGGCTGGATTTCGCCAGCGGCATCGCCGTCAACCTGCTCGGCCACAGCCATCCGCATCTCGTCGGCGCCATCCAGAAGCAGGCCGCGACGCTGATGCACACGTCGAACCTCTACAAGGTGCCGGCGCAGGCGCATCTCGCCGAGCGGCTAGTCGAACTGACCTTCGCCGACACGGTGTTCTTCACCAATTCGGGCGCCGAGGCGCTGGAATGCGCCATCAAGACGGCGCGTGCCTATCATTATGCCACGGGCAACCCGCACAAATACCGCATCCTGACCTTCTCGAACGCCTTCCACGGCCGCACGCTGGCGACGATCAGCGCCACCGACCAGGAGAAGCTGCGCAAGGGCTTCGAGCCGCTGCCCGACTGGTTCCATGTCCTGCCCTTCGATGACCTCGCCGCCGCCGAAGCCGCCATCGACGAGTCGATCGGCGCCTTCCTCGTCGAGCCGGTGCAGGGCGAAGGCGGCATCCGCCCGGCCAGCCCCGAATTCCTCAAGGGCCTGCGCGCGCTGGCCGACAAGCATGGCCTGCTGCTGATCCTCGACGAAGTGCAGTGCGGTGTCGGCCGCACCGGCACGCTGTTCGCCCATGAACAATATGGCGTGACGCCCGACATCATGGCGATCGCCAAGGGCATCGGCGGCGGCTTTCCGGTCGGCGCCTGCCTCGCCACCGAAAAGGCAGCGACCGGCATGGTCGTCGGCACCCATGGCAGCACCTATGGCGGCAACCCGCTCGCCATGGCGGCGTGCGAAGCCGTGCTCGATGTCGTTACCGAGCCGGCGTTCCTGGCGCATGTCAATGAAATGTCGGCCCGGCTGCGCGCCGCGCTTGAACAGATGATCCCGAACCATGACGAGCTGTTCGATCATGTCCGCGGCATGGGCCTGATGCTCGGCCTCAAGCTGAAGAGCGACAGCCGCGCCTTCGTCAACCACGCCCGCAGCCATGGCATCCTGCTGGTCGCGGCCGGCGACAATGTCGTTCGCCTGTTGCCGCCGCTGATCATCGACGAGCATCACATCCGCGAATGCGTCGACAAGCTGTCCGCGGCGGCGCGCGCCTACGCGCCGGCGGCGGCGGCCTGACACCTCCCTTCCCGCACGCGGGAGGGGTCGGGGGTGGGCGTGGCCTTCCCTCCGTCCCCCGCCCGCCGCGGATATTGTTCCCACCCCCGACCCCCTCCCGCGTGCGGGCGGGGAGGAATCCCGAAATGCCGCATTTCCTCGATCTCGCCACCCCCGGTGCCGCCGGGCTTCGCGCCATTCTCGACGATGCCCATGCCCGCAAGGCAGCGCGTCGCGGCGCCGATGGCCGCCCGTGGTCGAAGGGCCGCGCCGATGCCGATGCGCCGCTCGCCGGCCATGTGCTGGCGATGATCTTCGAACGCCCTTCGACCCGCACTCGCTTCAGCTTCGACATGGCGATGCGGCAATTGGGCGGCAGCGCCATCGTCACTTCCGCCGGCGAGCTGCAGATCGGCCGCGGCGAAACAATTGCCGATACGGCGCGGGTGCTCGGCCGGCTCGTCGATGCCGTGATGCTGCGCACCGCCAACCATGCGACGCTGGAGGAGCTGGCGGCGGCCGCCGCGATTCCGGTGATCAACGGCCTCACCGACATCAGCCATCCGTGCCAGGTGCTCGCCGACATCATGACCTTCGAGGAGCGCGCCGGCCGCGCGGTCGCCGGCAGTTGCTGGGCCTATCTTGGCGATGGCAACAACATGGCCAATTCGCTGATCGAGGCGGCCTCGGTGCTCGGCTTCGATCTGCGGCTCGGCGTGCCGCACGGCTATGATCCCGATGGCGCCGTGCTCGCCACCGCCTGCGCGCGCGGCGGCAGCATCGATCTGGTTCGCGGCGCCACCGCCGCCGTCGAAGGCGCCGAAGTCGTCGTCACCGATACCTGGGTATCGATGGGGCAGGCCCAGGCCAAGGAGAAGCTGGCGGCGATGCTGCCCTTCCAGGTCAATGTCGCGCTGATGGCCAAGGCGGCGCCCGGCGCCATCTTCATGCATTGCCTGCCGGCGCACCGCGGCGAGGAAGTCACCGACGAGATCCTCGACGGCCCGACATCGGCAGCCTGGGACGAGGCGGAAAATCGCCTGCACATCCAGAAATCGATCCTGCTGTGGTGCCTGGGCGCGCTGGCATGAGCGCTGCTGTCGAAGGCCTGGCGCCGACCGGCGACACGATGCTCGGCTTCACCGTGCCCGGCCGCGACGTGCGCGGGCGGATCGTGCGGCTCGACGCCGCGCTGGCGGCGATCCTCGGCCCGCACGATTATGCGCCACCGCTGGCCGCGCTGCTCGCCGAAGCGCTGGTGGTGACCGCGCTGCTCGGCGCGACGCTCAGGGAGGATGGCGGCGCCGATGCCGGCATCACCCTGCAGGCGCAGGCGGAAGGCCCGGTAGAGCTGCTGGTCTGCGACTGGAAGGCGGGGCAATTGCGTGGCTATCTTGCCGGCGATCCGGCCACCGCGGCCGGTGACCTCACCGCCATGTTCGGCGACGGCCATCTTGCCGTGACCCTCGACGCCAGCGCCACCGCCGAGCGCTATCAGGGGATCGTGCCGCTGGAAGGCGCCGGCATCGCCGAAGCCATCGAGCAGTATTTCCGCTTTTCCGAACAATTGCCGACGCTGATTCGCGTCGCGCTGCGGCCCGGCCCCGATGGCGCCATGGTCGCCGGCGGGCTGCTGCTGCAATATCTGCCGCGCGGCGAGGAAGGCCGCGCCCGGCTGTTCGCCGAGGACGAAGGCGCCCCCGAACCGCCCGACTGGCAGCATATGCGCACCCTCGCCGCCACGGTGCGGCCCGAGGAACTCGCCGATCCGACGCTGCCGCCCGACGAGCTCCTGTGGCGGCTTTTCCATGAGGAAGAGGTGCGGCTGTTCCCCGGCATCGCCCCGTCGCGCGGTTGCCGCTGCTCGCCGGCGCATATCGAGGCGGTGCTGAAGCGCTTCCCGGAAGCCGAACGCGCCGACATGCGCGGCGAAGACGGCCTGATCGGCGTCGACTGCAAATTCTGTGCGCGCGTGTGGAAGATCGCGGCGTGAGGAACATTTTCGCGCTGCGGCCGCGGCCCACCTACCCCGCTCATGCCGAGCGCAGTCGAGGCACGCCCCATACGTTCGGGCGTGCCTCGACTGCGCTCGTGATGAGCGGGCCATTGGCTTTGCGCCGCCGATGACCGGTACCGCTCCCCTCGCCGTGGTCCTGCTCTCCGGCGGGCTCGATTCGACCACCGTCGCCGCCATGGCGCGGGCGCAGGGCTATCGCCTGCTGGCGCTGACCATCGATTACAACCAGCGCCACCGCATCGAACTTGCCCATGCCGCGCGCGTGGCGTCCGCCCTGGACGCAGAACGCCACATCGTGCTGCCGCTCGACCTGCGTGGTTTCGGCGGTTCGGCGCTGACCAGCGACACCGCGGTGCCGAAGGACGGCGTGCAACCCGGCATCCCGGTCACCTATGTGCCGGCGCGCAACACCATCTTCCTGTCGGTGGCCTTGGGCTGGGCGGAAGCCGCCGGCGCCCGTGACCTGTTCATCGGCGTCAATGCGCTCGATTATTCGGGCTATCCCGATTGCCGGCCGGAATTCATCGCCGCTTTCGAGGCGACGGCCAATCTCGCCACCCGGGCCGGTGTCGAAGGCGATGCCTTTCGCGTCCACACGCCGCTCGCCGCGATGACCAAGGCCGATATCGTCCGCGCGGCGCGCGACGTCGGCGCGCCGATCGAACTGACCTGGAGCTGCTACGATCCCACGCCCGCCGGCCGGCCCTGCGGCGAATGCGATTCGTGCCGGCTGCGGGCGAAGGGCTTCGCCGAAGCCGGCGTCGCCGATCCGGCGCTGTAAGGCCGCGCGCTTCGCCGCCTAGGGCTGCGAGGCCAGCACCGCGAGGCCTGCGCCGGTGGTCCGGCGATTGATCGGTGCCAGCGTCACCAGCACGGTGGTGCCGGGCACGATCAGCGGCGCAATGCTGGCGCGGAAGGCCGCCGGCATCGCGACCCGATCGAAGACATCCTGCTCGAACGGCAGATTGGCCTCGTCGGCATGGCCGGCGACACCGACCAGCACCCATTGCCGGTCGCCTTCGGGACGCTCGATCAGGGTCAGCACATGCGTGCCGAGCGGTTCGCCATTGATCGCCACCTTGGCGCGACCGATCTCGATACCGTTGCGCAGCACCACCAGCCGGTTGTCGCTGCCACTCAGGATGAACGACACTGGCCCGTCCGGGGCCTTTTCGGGAGACCAGCGGTAGGGCTCGTCGGCCGCCAGCGGCACCACGCCGGTCGGCGCGCCGGTTGCCGTCACTGGCGCCACCACGCCGCCGAAAACCTCGGTGGCCGGCGCGCCGGTGCGGCCCGAAATCACCACGGTGGTGCTGAAACTGGTGGTGGTGAACAGCTTGCGCGCCAGCGCCAGCGGCAGATGCACGCAACCATGCGATTCCGGATAGCCCGGCAGGCCGCCGGCGTGCAGCGCCACGCCATCCTGGGTCAGCTTCTGCGTGAACGGCATCGGGGCGTTGTTGTATTTGCTCGACCGGTGCTTGGCGTCCTTGAGCAGGATCGAGAACACCCCGGTCGGCGTTTCATAGCCGGGCTTGCCGCTGGAAATCGTGCTGATGCCGATGCGAACGCCGTTGCGGTAGATGCTGGCCCGCTGCGTCGCCAGATCGACGACGACGGTTACCGGACCGGCCGGCGAGGCTTCCGGCACCCAGACGAACTCGCCCGGCTTGAGCGCCAGGGCCTGGCGCGCCATGTCGAGCGGCGCCGACACAACCGCCCCCTGCGCCAGCGCCGGTGGCGCCCACGCCACCGTCAATGCCAGCGCGATGCCCGCGATTGGCGCGAATTTCCGGCGATACATGCCCGTCCCCCGACTGCAATCCCTGTGGCAACGGGCCATGACCCGGCGCAACCACGCCGGATCATGGCCGATGTCCGCGATGCTCAACCCCGCAACACGCCGCGCCCGGCATAGCGCGCCACATTGCCCAGCTCTTCCTCGATGCGGATCAGCTGGTTGTACTTGGCGAGCCGGTCGGAGCGCGCCAGCGAGCCGGTCTTGATCTGGCCGCAGTTGAGCGCGACGGCGAGGTCGGCAATGGTCGCATCCTCGGTTTCGCCGGAACGGTGCGACATGACGCTGCGATAACCGTTGCGATGCGCCAGATCGACCGCCGCCAGCGTTTCGGTCAGCGTGCCGATCTGGTTGACCTTGACCAGCAGCGCATTGGCGAGGCCGTCCTTGATGCCCTGCCCCAACCGTGCCGGATTGGTGACGAACAGATCGTCGCCGACCAGCTGGCAGCGCTTGCCGAGCTTGTCGGTGAGCAGCTTCCAGCCGATCATGTCGTCTTCCGACATGCCGTCCTCGATGCTGAGGATCGGATAATCATTGGCCAGCGCGACATAATAATCGGCCATCGCCTCGGGAGTCAGCGTCAGCCCCTCGCCGGCCAGCACATAATGGCCATCATGGTGGAATTCGGTGGCGGCGGCGTCGAGCGCCAGGAAGACGTCCTCGCCGGCCTTGAAACCGGCCTTGGCGATCGCCGCCATGACGAAATCGAGCGCGGCGCGGGTGCCGCCGAGATTCGGCGCGAAGCCGCCTTCGTCCCCCACCGCGGTATTGTGGCCGCCGGCCTTCAGCTCGGCCTTCAGCGTGTGGAAGATCTCGGCGCCCCAGCGCACCGCCTCGGCCAGGCTGTCGGCGCCGACCGGCATCACCATGAATTCCTGAAAGTCGATCGGATTGTCGGCATGGGCGCCGCCGTTGATGATGTTCATCATCGGCACCGGCAACACATGCGCGCCGATGCCGCCGACATAGGCGTGCAGCGGCAGGCCACGCGCATCGGCCGCCGCCTTGGCCACCGCCAGGCTGACGCCCAGAATCGCATTGGCGCCGAGCCGGCCCTTGTTGGCGGTGCCATCCAGTTCGATCATCGCCGCGTCGATGGCGCCCTGTTCCTCGGCCTCCATGCCCGACAGCGCGTCGAAGATCTCGCCGTTGACGGCGGCGACGGCGCGCAGCACGCCCTTGCCGAGGTAACGGCCCTTGTCGCCATCGCGAAGTTCCACTGCTTCATGCGCGCCGGTCGAAGCGCCGGACGGGACGGCGGCGCGACCGGCCGAGCCATCTTCCAGCACGACATCGACTTCGACGGTGGGATTGCCGCGCGAATCGAGAATTTCGCGGGCGTGGATGTCGATGATGGCGGTCATGGGCGTTCCTGTGCAGCGATGACGATCCCCGCGCCGACGTCGCAACGATATTGCGCTTCCGCCCGGGCGCCGCCATCTATCGAGCAATGCGCGCGTCGGCAAATACGGAACAGCCGGCGGGCAGACACGTTGACGGCGAGCGTGACATTACAGGGAACCCGGACATGGCCACAGCCCCCAACGATTATGCCGACTTCGACGATGATCTCGGCCCCGAGGTCGAAGTGATGGGCAGCCGGCGCGCCGGCCTCGCCGGTGTCGTCGAAACCCGGCTCCTTGGCCTGATCGAGGATGGCCGCAGCGAGCTGGTCAAGAGTCTCGACAGCCTGGTGCAGATGGTCGAGGCGCTTGCCGGCAAGGTCGGCGAGCGCGAGGGCAATGCCGTGGCCGGCCTCGCCCATCAGGCGGTCGATACCATCGCCGACATCCGCGACACGCTGCGCGATCGGCCGATCGAGGCGCTGATCGACGATGGCCGCGAACTGGTGCGCCGCCAGCCGGAAATCGCCGTCGGCGTCGCGGTCGCCGCCGGCTTCCTGGCTGCGCGACTGATCAAGGCCAGCCGATGAGCGAAGCCGAGCCGCAGCGCGCGCCGCCGCCCCGGCGCGGCGAGTCGATCGGCGATCTGGTGCATCGCCTGCTGGAGGATGTCGTCCACCTGCTGCGCAGCGAATTTCGTCTGGCGCAGGCCGAAGTCCGCGCCGGCGCGCGCGCGGCCAGTGGTGGCATCGCCATGGTCGTCGGCGGCGTGCTGTGCCTGTCGGCGGCGCTGGTCTGCCTGCTCGGCGCGCTGGTCGCCTGGCTCTCGACATTCCTGGGCCTGACCGGTGCGGCGATGGCGGCAGCGGCGATCATGGTGGTGCTTGGCGGCATCCTTGTCGCCGCCGGCCTTGCCGCCGTAAAGAAGATCGATCTGGCGCCGCATCGGGCGGTCGCCAATGTGCAGCGCAACGTCCAGACGCTGAAGGGAGACTGAGATGGCATCGGAACCGGTCGAACAGATGGCAGCCGAGGCCGATGTTGCCCGCGGCCGCGTTGCCGACACCATCGACGCGCTGCAGGATCGGCTCGATCCGCGCCGGCTGGTCGGCGACGCCGCCGAGCGCGTGCAGAACAGCGGCCGGGCACTGTTCGATCGCGCCGGCGCGACGGTGAAATCGCATCCGATCGCCATTGGTGCCGCGATTGCCGCCGTCGGCGTCGCGTTGCTGGCCCGCCAGCGGCTGGCCGGTGCCCGTGTCGATCTTGGCGACGAATTCGCCGATTACACCGATTATGACGATGGTTTCGGCTTTCCCGACGCCGCCGACGCCGCGCCAGCGGCGCCCCTGACCGCGTCGCGCGCGCCTGTTGCCGAGGAGGCAGAAGCCAATCCGCTGGTATCGATCCTGATCGGCCTTGCCGCCGGTGCCGCGCTCGGCGCCCTGCTGCCGACCAGCGAGACCGAACGGCGCAGCCTGGGCGATGTCGGCGGGCGCATCGGCCGTGCCGCCCGCGCCGCGGCGCGCCAGACCGCCGACGAACTCGACGCCGCCGGCCTGGGTCTCGAAGCGGTGCGCAGCCGCGCCGGCGATGCCGCGCGCAAGGCCCGCGAAGCGGCGCGGCATGTCGTCGAGGCGGCGCGCGGCGAACTCAAGTCCTGATCCCCCTTGCCGGGGTTTCAGCGCCGGTTCAGCGGCAAGGTTGCAAGAGTCGCCCGTTACCAGTCTGTTGTTGCGGAGTATTCTGCCATGCGTAGTTCGAAACCCTTTGCCATCGCGGCTGCGCTCGCGCTGACCATGGTCCTGCCCGCGGCCGCGCTCGCCCAGGTCGGCGCGGCGCCGGCGGCGACCGTGGCCGATCCGCAAGCCCAGGCCTTCATCGAGACCCTCTCCGCCCAGGCCTTCACCATCCTGCGCGATCCGTCCGTCGATCGCCAGGAAGCGCGCAGCCGCTTCCGCGCCATGCTGAAGCAGAATGTGGCGCTCGTCGAAATCGGCAACCGGCTGATCCGCCGCCAGCGCGCCCAGATCACCCCGGCGCAATATCAGGCCTATGTCGCCGCCCTGCCGGAATTCGTGCTCAACGCCTATGCCGAGCGGCTGTACAATTATGCCGACGCCAAGGTGACGACGCAGCGGCTGATCGCGCGCGGTCCCTTCACCGATGTGGTGACGCGGGTGACCAAGCCCGGCGGCCAGGCGCTCGATGCCATCTGGCAGGTGCGCAAGACGCCCGAGGGCAAATATCTGATCAACGGCCTGACGGTCGGCGGCATCAACCTCAGCCTCACCCAGGAGGCCGATTTCGCCGCCTATATCCAGAAGAACGGCTTTGACGCGCTCGTCGAGTTCATGAAGAGTGCCAACGCCCGGAGCGTCAAGATTCCGGTCTGAGGGAGCCGCATCTGACCAGCCGCATCGACATCGCCGCCAGCGCCTTCGTCCACCCGAGCGCGCAACTCTATGGCCATGTGCGCGTCGGCGAACATGCCTCGGTGTGGTGCAACGCCGTGGTGCGCAGCGAGACGGCGCATGTCGAGATCGGCGACTATGCCAATGTCCAGGATTTCGTGATGATCCACACCGATCCGGGCAAGCCGGTGCGGATCGGCCGCTATTGTTCGATCACCCATCATGCGACGCTGCACGGCTGCACCATCGAGGATCATGTCCTCGTCGGCATCAACGCCACCATCTACAATGGCGCGGTGATCGGTTCGGGATCGATCGTCGGCCAGCACGCCTATGTGAAGGATGGCACCATCGTGCCGCCCAATTCGATCGTCGTCGGCTCGCCGGCAACCGTGATCCGCACCCGCGACAATCGCCTCGCCAACCGCATCAACGCCGAATTCTATGCCCTCAACGGCGCCGCCTACCAGGCCGGCAATCACCGCGCCTGGGACGGGCCGGAATTCGAAACCTGGTTCGGGGACATGATGAAGCGTCTGGCCGCCGAATATTCCTGAACCGCCTGACGGTCGTTCCCTTGCCCCCTGTCACTTGCTACAGGGTCGGCCATGAGCAAGCTTCACCTCGTTTTCGGCGGCCGGGTCAGCGACCCGCAGACGCTCGACTTTCTCGAACCCTCGGCGCTCGATGTCGTCGGGATTTTCCCCGATTACGCCAGCGCCGAGAAGGCCTGGCGGGCCAATGCCCAGCGCACGGTCGATGATGCCCAGATGAGATATGTCGTCGTGCATCTGCACCGGCTGCTGGATCCGTCGCAGGGGTCGCTCGCTGATTGACCTGCGGACCTTCGTTGCCGGCAGGCGCGGCTGAACGCATGGTCCGGTTCGGCAACACGGAATGGAGCGTCGTTCTCGGCGATATCGTGACATTCGACGGCGATGCAATCGTCAACGCCGCCAATTCGTCGCTGCTCGGTGGCGGCGGCGTCGACGGCGCCATTCACAGGGCTGCCGGTCCTGATCTCGTGCATGAATGCCGACTGCTCGGTGGCTGCAAGACCGGGATGGCCAAATTGACCAAGGGATACCGACTGCAGGCGCGCCACATCATCCATACTGTCGGCCCTGTCTGGCGCGGCGGCAGCCATGGCGAGCGCGAACTGCTGGCGGCCTGCTATGCCAATGCCTTCGATATCGCCGTCGCACACGGACTGCGAAGCCTGGCCTTCCCGGCGATTTCGACCGGCATCTACAAATTCCCGATCGACGCGGCCGCGGGAGTCGCTGCTGCGACGATCGCCGACTGTCTGGTCGCGCATCCGGATGCCGTGGATCGCATCGTCTTCGTCTGTTTCGATGCCGCGGCAACAGCCGCCTTCAGCGCGGCAGTCGCGTCGCAAATTGCCGGCGACGCTCGCACCGCCATCCCGCACTAGCCAATTGCGCGGGATGGCCGCCCGGCGTCGCACCCCTAAAGTGCCGGCGGGGAGATCATCATGTCGGCAGAGTTCAGTTTCGGTGCCATTTTCGAGCGACTGGCCGGGGTCATCGATCCCGCCGCCCCGGCGCTGATTCATGGCGACCGCAGCATCGGCTGGGCGGAATTCCACGCCCGTACCGATGCCATCGCCGCCACCTGCCTCGCCGATGGCGCCGTTGCCGGTGACCGCATCGCGCATCTGATGCGCAATTCGCCGGCCTATCTCGAAACCACCGTCGCCGGCTTCAAGGGACGGCTCGTCCACGTCAACGTCAACTATCGCTACACCGGCGAGGAACTCTTCTACATCCTCGACAACAGCGATGCCGCCGTCCTCGTCTTCGATGCCGAATTCGCCGCGCTCGTCGACAGCATCCGCGACCGGCTGAAGGTGAAGTGCTTTCTGCAGGTCGGCGGCGAAACCGCTGCCTTTGCTCGTGATTTCGAAACCGTCGCCGCCTCGGGAGCGGTGCTGCCGAAGCAAGACCATCGCCCCTGTGACATGCTGTTCATCTATACCGGCGGCACCACCGGCATGCCCAAGGGCGTGATGTGGGACCAGTCGGCGATCTGGCAACTGATCGCCGGCGGCGGCGGTGTCACCCCGCCCGCCAGCCTCGACGAGCATCTCGAAAATTGCCGGCAGGGCCTGGGGCGCAACCGCGCGCTGGTGCTGCCGCCCCTGATGCACGGCACCGGCTTCATCATCGGCATCGCGACGCTGGCGCGCGGCGGTACCGTCGTCACCATCCCCGGCCATCATTTCGATGCCGAACTCGCCATCCGCACGGCGGAAACGCACGGCT
This sequence comes from Sphingomonadales bacterium, assembly GCA_027489695.1. Taxonomy (GTDB): domain Bacteria; phylum Pseudomonadota; class Alphaproteobacteria; order Sphingomonadales; family Sphingomonadaceae; genus Sandarakinorhabdus. The sequence continues at coordinate 4,944 of JAIXZK010000228.1, read as the reverse complement.
GCGATTATGCCGTCATCGTCGGCGATGCCTTTGCCCGGCCGCTGCTCAAGGCGCTCGATGCCGGCGCCGGCAGCATCGCGACGATCGGCACGATGATCTCGTCGGGCACGATGTGGAGCCCCGAGGTCAAGGCCGGGCTGCTGCGCCACCACCAGGGGCTGATGATCGTCGACAGCTGGGGCTCGTCGGAAGGTCTCGGCCTCGGCGCCTCGGTACAGACGGCGGGCAACGCCGGCGCCGCGACACGCTTCGTCGCCGATGGCAATACGCTCATCGTCGGCGAGGATCTGCGGCCTGTCGCCGTCGGCGAGCGCGGCCGGGTGGCACGCGGCGGCGTCATCCCGCGCGGCTATTGGCGCGACGAGGCCAAGACCGCGGCAACCTTCGTCACCGTCGATGGCGTCCGCTATTCCATGCCCGGCGACTGGGCGATCCTGGAGGAAGACGGCAGCTTCACCCTGCTCGGCCGCGGCAGCCAGTGCATCAACACCGCCGGCGAGAAGGTCTTTCCCGAGGAAGTCGAGGAGACGCTGAAGACACACCCCGCCATCGACGATGCGCTGGTGTTCGGCGTGCCCGACGAGCAATGGGGCCAGGCCGTCACCGCCGTGGTCGAAGCGCATGCCGATGTCAGCGCCGATGAACTGCGCGCCCATGTCCGCCAGCATCTCGCCGGTTACAAGACACCGAAGCGCGTGGTGATCGTCGGCAAGGTGCCGCGCGCCCCCAATGGCAAGGCCGATTATGCCCGCGCCAAGGAAATGTCGGAAGCCGCAGCTTCCGGCGCCTGAAGCCGGCAGCGCCGCTGGCCGCCGGCGCATTCGCAAGCCATTGCGCTTGTGCTAGTGGCCGCCGGGGAGACGAGACTTTGGCGGATCGGGGGCAGACGGAATGGCCTGGGCCGGCGGTGGACCGCGCCGCCGAGGAAAACCGTGCCACGCGCCGGCAGCGCGGTGTTTCGGCGCTGCTCGCGGCAACCATCCTGGCCCCCAGCTTCGGCATGACTTTTTCCCTGACCTGGACCGCGGCGCTGCTGCTGGTCGAAGGTCTGGACAGCAATTTCGCCCGGGCACGCATCGGCACCGCCCCGGCGCGGCGCTGGCTGGCGCTGTTCTACCTGCTGATGTCGACGATCGTCTGGTCGGTGCTGCCCGTCCTGCTGCTGCGCCAGGGCGAAGCCGTGCTGACCATCGTCGCCATCATCATCTGCTGCATGCAGATGATGCACGCGCAGAGTTTCGCCTATCGCTCCCGCCTCACCCTGGCGGTGATGATCACGCCGCCGGCGCTCGTGCTGGGCACGGTGGCGCTTGTCGCGGGCATTACCGGCCAGCAGCTGATGATCCTGGTACCCGCGATGATCCTTGCCATCGGCTATGTCATCGCCGGCGCCCGCGCCAACGCCGTGGCAGCCGAGGCGCTTGATGCCAGCCGCCGCGAGATCGAACGCCTCGCCTATACCGATCCGACCACCGGCATCCCCAACCGCCGGCGCTTTGCCGAGGAACTCGGCGGACGGATCGATGCCGCGCGCAGCAGTGCCAGCGGCTTCACCCTGACACTGGTCGATCTCGACGGGCTGAAGGCGATCAACGACGCCCATGGCCATGATGCCGGCGACGCCGTGCTGGCGGGGCTGGCGGCGCGACTGGCGGCCGAAGCCGAAGCCGGCGACCTGGTGGCGCGGCTCGGCGGCGATGAATTTGCCTGGCTGATGGCGCACGGCGGCCGCCGCGCCGGCGATGGCCGTTCGCTATGCTATGTGCTGGAGATCGAAGGACGCCAGATCGACGTGACGGCCAGCATCGGCGCCGCGCATTTTCCGCACGACGGTGACACCGCCGAAGCCCTGTTCAAGGCCGCCGACGTCGCGCTCTATGCCGCGAAACGGGCGGCGCGAGCGGCCTGAGCCGCCGCGCCGGCACCGCACGCGATCTTACTTCTTGGCGGCGAGCCCGAAGCCCGAGAAGCGCTTGTTGAAGCGGGCAACCTGGCCACCGGCATCCAGCATCTTGCCGGCGCCGCCGACCCAGGCCGGATGGCTGCTCGGATCGATGTCGAGCGCCAGCGTGTCGCCTTCCTTGCCGTAGGTCGAGCGCGTCTGATACTCGCTGCCATCGGTCATCTTGACGGTGATGACATGGTAATCGGGATGGATGCCGGACTTCATGGTGCAGGTCTTTCGGATATGGCTGGTACCGACCAGCCAAAATGACGGACGGAGGCCATAGCGGCCCGCTTTCGCAAAGGCAACACGCCGCGCTACGCCGTGGTGACCGGCAGGCCGCTGTCCCGCCACGCCGTCATGCCGCCTTCCATGGCCGCGGTCCGCAGAAAGCCGAGCTCGCGCAGCGTCGCTGCCGCGAGCGTCGAAATCTTGCCGAACTCGCAGACCGTGACGATGCGAACCGAAGGATCGGGAAAGGCCGCGTTGATGCGCAGCTCGAGCTGGCCGCGCGGCAGGTTGATGGCGCCGGGAACATGCCCCGCCGCGAACGCCGATTCCTCGCGGACATCGAGGACGACAAGATCATTGGCCCGGCCTTCGAGCCGTTTCGCCAGTTCGGCCTGGGCGACGAACGGCACCACGGCGCCGGCATCGGCAAGCAGCTGGGCGACGGTCTTGCCGCCGCTCATGTTGGTGCGCAGCGCCTCGGTCAGATGGGTCGGCGCCGCCAGGTTGAGCTCGCGCATCATCGCGGTGAAGGCGCCGCGCTCGGTCTTCTGCAGCCGCGGATTTTCGGCGATTTCGGTACCCAGCGTCGAATGGCTGCGCCCCTTATAGTCGTGCGCCGGAAAGACCAGCAGCTCGGGCGGCAATTTCAGCAGCTTGCCGAACAGGCTGTCGAACAGCTGGTCGGGGTCGCCGCTGGGCAGATCGGTGCGGCCGGTACCGCCGATCAGCAGCGTGTCGCCGGTAAACACCCGGTCGGCCGCGACGAGGCACATCGAATCGGCGGTGTGCCCCGGCGTGTGCATCGCCTGCAGCCTGATCGTGCCGACAACCAGCATGTCGCCATCATCGAGCCGCAGGGTCGCATGCGGCGCCGTGGCGGTGCGGAACATCACTGCGGGAACATCGAGCGCCGCCGCCAGCGCCTTTGCCGCCGAAAAATGATCGGCATGGGTATGGGTGTCGATGATGTAGCGCAGGTGCAGGCCTTCCTGCGCCAGCAGCGCCCGGTAGCGATCGAGCTGGCTGAGTTCGGGATCGATCAGCGCCGCGGCGAGCGTTGCCTCGCAACCGACCAGATAGGACAGGCAACCGCCGGTGGTGACCCGGTGAAAAATCATCGCCATTCTCCTCTCACCACCGCGATGATCGACCTTGGGACCGGCGCGATGACAAGGCAAGCCGCACTTGTATCGCGCCGATAGCTGGATTAGCGCTTGTTCCTGGATGGTGCCGCGCGAAAGCGCGGGTAAAAGGGAAGCCGGTGCAAATCCGGCGCTGTGCCCGCAACTGTAAGCGGCGAGCCCCTGCTCCAATTGCCACTGGGAAACCGGGAAGGCGGAGCAAGGGCGTTCGAGCCGCAAGCCAGGAAACCTGCCTTCCGCGGTCGTCCCATGCCTGCCGGGTCCAGCGGTGCATGAAACGGATGGGTGCGCCCCTGTGCCCTTCGTTCGAGGCGGCTTCATGCCGCCACACGAGTAACGTCGTGTGCGAACGAAGGATTGCATCATGTTGATTGCATTGCTGCTTGCTGCGCCCACTCCGGCTGCCGACGAGATCATCTTCGCCTGCAGCCGCACGTCGATCACTGTCATCGCCAGCCGCGAGCCCGTGCCGCTGGCGCTGGCCGGCACCGCCATCACGGTCATCGATCGCGCCACTCTCGATGGCCTCGCCCTGCCACTCGCCAAGGATTATCTGACCCTGGCGCCATCGGTCGCCGTCGCGCAGACCGGGCCGCTCGGCGCCCAGACCCAGGTCCGCATCCGCGGCGCCGAGGCCAACCAGACGCTGACCTTCATCGACGGCATCGACGTCACCGATCCCGCCTCTTCGGGCGAATTCCGCTACGAAAGCCTGGTCGCGCAGGGCATCGAGCGCATCGAGGTGCTGCGCGGCGGCCAATCGGCGCTGTGGGGCGCCCAGGCCATCGGCGGGGTCATCGCCATCACCACGCGCAGCGACGAGGGGCTGTATGGCGAAGCGCAAGGCGGCTCGCTCGGCACCGTGCGCGGCGGCGCCGGCGGCGGTACCACGCTGGCCGGCATCCGCCTTTCCGGCCAGGCCGCTTATCTCGCGTCGGACGGCTACAATATCGCGCCCGGCCCGGGCGACAAGGACGGCTATGAAAACCTCACCCTTCACGGCAAGGCCAGCGCCGACCTGACGCCGAACCTGAGCGCCGGCCTGGTGCTGCGCTATGTCAGTTCGAACAGCGAGTTCGACGATTTCGACTATGGCGCCGGCGTGCCGCTCGATGCGGCGTTCAGCACCCGCAGCCGGCAATTCGCGGTGCGCGGCACGCTCGATCTGGCGCTGCTCGACGGTGCCTGGCGCCACGGCGTTGCCTTTACCCACACCGATACCGCCAACATCAATCGCGACGGCAGCGCGTTCACCAACCGCTCCGATGGCGGCCGCGACGTCCTCCGCTACCAGACCAGCGGCGACCTGGTGACCGGCGATGCCAGGCACCGGCTTACCTTCGCTGTCGAGCATGACCGCGAGCGCTTCCTCAGCCGCGACGCCGATCCGACCGCATTGTCGAACCAGTCGCGCAGCCGGCTGCAGACCAGCCTGATCGGCGAATATCGCCTCGACCTTGCCGATTGGCTCGGCGCCGGTGTCGCGGTGCGCCATGATTTCAACAACCGCTTCGCCGATGCCACTACGGTGCGCGCCACTGCCGCCGTCCGCCCCGGCGCCGGCTTCAGCCTGCACGCCAGCTATGGCGAGGGCGTCACCGATCCGACCTTCTTCGAATTGTTCGG
>JAIXZK010000090.1 GCA_027489695.1 Sphingomonadales bacterium | reverse complement strand
GTGAGGTCGCGGATCGACGAATTGACGCCGCCCGCCGCCGGCACACGATAATAGCTGTCATCGACACCCACCGGCACCCGGCCGTGATGCGGTTCGGCCCAGCTCGGCGCCGCCAGCAGCCCGGCGCGGCCGATGCTGGCATTGACCATGCCGAGCGGCACGAACAGCCGTTCCAGCGCCAGGCTGCCATAATCCCGGCCACCGGCGCGCTCGGCGATCTCGCTCGCCGCGTCGAAGGCGATGTTCTGATAGGCATAGCAGGTCGCCGGCGGGCAATAGGGCGGCAGCCGGCCGAGTTCGGCGCGCAGCCGCTTCGGGTCCTCGCCGGCTTCCAGGCGATCGTCCCAGGCATTGTGGACCAGCCCGACGCGGTGCGACAGCACATCGGCGGCGGTCACCCTTCCGGCATCGCCGGGCACGGTCAGCGAGGTGCCCAGCGTCGGCAGCGGCGCGTCGAGCGACAGCCGGCCATCGGCGGCCAGCCCGACGACCAGCGCCGACGCGACGCCCTTGGACAGCGACGCCCAGCGGAACACCGTGTCGGGCGTGACGGCGGCGCCGCCATCGGCGCGGGTGACGCCATAGCCGCGCAGGAAGCTGACGCGGCCGTTCTCGATGGTGCCGACGGCAAGGCCGATCATCTCCCGCTGCTGCATGAGCAGGGCAATGCGGTCCTGCAGTCGGCGATAATCGACCTTCAGCGGCGGCGGCGGTGTCGCGGCTTCGGCGGCGTTCTGCCAGCCGGCGGCGTGCCAACCGGCGGCAAGGGCATCGCCGCCGCGCGCCACCAGCCGATCATCGAACAGCAGCGTTCCGATCGACGCGCCGATAACGAAGCCGACCCCGGCCAGGGCGACCCGCTTCCAGCCCTGCGGCCGATGCGCCGATGCTTGCATGCCGAAAATCCAGCTCCCCCGAATTGGCCGCCCAGATAGACCATGGCGCGCCGGCGCGCGCAACCGCCGCGCGGCGAGCCGCCCGCCGCGAGCGATGTTCAGCCGCGCCGGCCTCGGCTATTGAAACGGCGGATGTGGTTCGGGAGACGGTGACATGATGATCGTGCGGGCAGCGATTTTCGGGCTGGTGCTGACGGCGCCGCTCGTCGTACCGGCGCTGGCGCAGGTGCCGCCCGCCGAAATCGGCCAGCGCAACGTGCCGGCGCCGTGGTGGATGCAGCAGCCGGTGATCGCGTCGGTCGGCATGGTCCGCACCGAAGTGCCGGCCAACCGGGCGAGTTTCGACGCGACCTTCTCGGCGCTCGGCAAGACCGCCGAAGCCGCGACCACCACCGCCGCCGCCAAGGTCGCCGAAATCGACCGGGCGTTGCGCGGGCTGGGCGCCGAGCGGGTACGCATCACCACCCAGTTCACGACGCGGCCGCTGTACGAGCAGTATCGCGACAAGGAAGGCAATTTCCAAACGAACGAGCGCCCCGACAAGATCGAACGCTATGCTGTCGAGGCGCGGCTGTCGCTGGAAGTGCGGGACACCGCGGCGCTGGAAGGCGCCTACGCCGCCGTCCTCGCCGCCCGCCCCGATGCCACCAGCGAGGTGCGCTTCCGCCTGCAACCCGGCAACGAAATCAAGACCTGGCTGCTCGCCGAGGCGGTCAAGGACGCAGCCCGCCGCGCCCGCGATGCCGCCGCCAATGCCGGCGCGCGGCTGGGCGCAGTGAAGCTGATCGATCCATCCGGCCGCGCCTGCCAGACCGATGTGCTCGCCGGCTGGCCGAGCTATGGCAGCGGCGGCCGCGCCACCGATGTCACCGCGCCGCGATCGATGATCGTATCGGGAACGCCATTGGAGCGCAGCTTCGACATGGCAAGTGCCCCGGCGCCTGCGCCGCCGCCGCCCCAAACGGCCCAGGTCAGCCTGCAGCCGCCGCTGCTAGAACTGACCGACGATGCCTGCGTCGTTTACGCCCTGCTGCCGTAAACCGACGCGGAAGGCAAAGCGCGCCTCAGGCTTCAATCGGTCGCGCCCGCCCGCAACCGCGCCATCGCTTCGCGGACCAGGATCACCCGGTCCTGGCCGAAATACATGTCGTCGCCGCCAACAAAGAAGGTCGGCGTGCCGAAGCCGCCGCGGGCGATGACTTCGTTGGTATTGGCGCGCAGCTGCGCCTTGCGTTCGGGCGAGTCTGCCTCCGCCAGCGTTGCCGCCGCATCGAGGCCGGCGGCGGCGCAGGCTTCGGCGAGCACGTCCGGCGAGGCGATGTCGCGATCCTCCCCCCAGTAGAGCTGGAACACCCGCCGCGCGAAATCTTCGCAGGCGCCGGCATCGGCGGCAACGAGGCAGGCGCGCATGGCCCGCGCCGAATTGATCGGGAAGATCGACGGCGTCCATTTGATGGCGAGGCCCGACCGGCGGATCCAGTCGGCCATGTCCTTGGTGAAATAGCGCGCCTTGGGCACGATCGGCGCCTCGCGCATCGCATAGACGCTGGGATTGACGGTGTTGAACACGCCGCCGACGAGAAAGGGCCGGAAACAGACGCCGAAGCCGTCCTCGCGCGCCGCGGCGACCAGCGCCTCGAAGCCGAGATAGGTCCAGGGGCTGGAACAATCGAAAAAGAATTCGACCCTGCTGCTGTCTGTCACGCGTCTTCCCCTGCCCCGGTGGTTGTGATGCCCGTCGCTGCCGCTACCATGGCATGATGTTCGACGGGAGACAGGAATGACAGGGTTTCGGCCGGGCGTGACGTTCGGCGCGACATTCGGCGTGGCCATGGCTTCGGTCCTGCTGATGGCGATGGCGCCGACCGGCCTGCCGCCCACACCTTCGGCAACCGAAGCGCCGCGTGATTTCGAGACAAGGATCGCCGAGATCGCCGGCCGTATCGACGCCAATGACAGCGCCGCCGCGCTCGCCGCGCTCGATGCGATGCTGCCGACCATCGACCTGCCGGCGCAGCGCGGCACCGTCGAGGGACTGCGCAGCTTTGCCCTGGCCCGGCTCGGCCGGCTGCCGGAAGCACGCAAGGCCGCCGAAGCCGCCATCGCCGCCACCCCGGCGCCGACCATGCTGCTGCTGCGCCAGCTGTTCCTCACCCGCGCCTTTGATGGCGACCAGGCCGCCGCTGCCGAAGCCGTGGCGCTGATCACCGCGACCTACCCGCGCGGCGTCCGCGAATTGCCGTCGGAACTGCTGTTCCAGCTGCTGACCGGGCTGCGCAAGGACGATCAGAAGCGGTTCGACCTCGCCTACAGCCTCGCCGCCGTCGATTGGGAGCCGGAGGACGGCAAGATCGGCGATGGCGATGGCGTGCGGCTGCTGGTGCTGACCGGCCTTGCCAGCCGCGGCCGGCTCGACGAAGCGGCGCCGATCCTCGAGAAGGTCCAGGACCCCGGCGTGCTGCTGCGCATCGGCATCGATCGCCGCTTCGCGCCGCTGTGGCCGGCCGTCGAAGCGCGGCTGGGCCCCGGCGCGCGCACCGCGTCGGAAGCGTTCGTCACCGCGGCCAAGGCACGGTTCGAGGCGGCACCCACCTCGCTGATGGCGCGCCATGGCTATGCCCAGGCCCTGAACATCGCGGCGCGCGAGCCCGAGGCGGTGACCCTGCTCGCCGATGTCGCGCCGACCCCGGCCGATCTCGCCAAGCTCAACAACCGCGAGATCTGGATCGTCAACCTCCAGGCCGATCTGCTCGCCAACACCGGCAAGATCGACGCCGGGCTGGCGCGGCTGACCGCGCTCAACGCCGGATTGGGCGACGCGCGGCCGGAACTGATCAGCACCGCGATCAACGCCGCACTTCTCGCCGAATCGGCGGAGCGGCCGGAAGCGGCGCTGGCGGCGATCGCGGCGGCGGAGACCGGCGCCAAATTTGCCAGCGATTACGGCAAAGCCTTCATCGCCAGCGCCCGCGCCTGCGTGCTCGCCCGGACCGGCAAGCGCGCCGAAGCCGCCGCCGCGGCCGCCCCGATGCTCGCCCAGACCGACAACCAGAGCGCCCGCATGGCGACGCAGATCTGCCTCGGCCAGACCGACGCCGCCGCCGCCACGCTGATCAAGCGAATGCAGGACGCCGAGGAAGCCACCGACATGGTGTTCGAACTGCAACCCTTCCTGATCGCCGACCGGCCCGGCGTGCCGGGCAACGCCCATCGCGCCGCGCTGCGGGGACTGAAGGCCCGCGCCGATGTGAAGGCCGCCTTTCTGAAGGCGGGGCGCGACCTGCCGGCAGCGGTGTCGCCGCCGAGGTAAGGAGGGATTTTTGCCTCCGGCGGCTGGGGCCTGAGGCCCCAGCCGCCTGAGGCAAATCAAGCTTCGCCGAACACCCGCGCGAAGATCGTGTCGACATGCTTCAGATGATAACCGAGGTCGAACAGCGGCTCCAATTGCTCGCGCGGCAGCCAGGCGGTGACTTCGGGATCGGCGACGAGCAGGTCGAACAGTTGCAGCGTGCCGTCCGATTCCCAGACCTTCATGGCGTTGCGCTGGACCAGGGCATAGCTCGCCTCGCGCGAGGCGCCGGCCTGGGTGAGGGCGAGCAGGATGCGCTGCGAATGGATGAGGCCGCCCATCTTGTTGAGATTCTTCAGCATGCGGTCGGGATAGACGAGCAGCTTGTCGATGACGCCGGTCAGGCGGACGAGGGCGAAATCGAGCGTCACCGTCGCATCGGGGCCGATCATGCGCTCGACCGACGAATGCGAGATGTCGCGTTCGTGCCAGAGCGCGACATTCTCCAGCGCCGGGGTGACATAGCCGCGGACGAGGCGGGCAAGGCCGGTCAGATTTTCGGTCAGCACGGGGTTGCGCTTGTGCGGCATGGCGCTCGAACCCTTCTGGCCCGGCGCGAAATATTCCTCCGCCTCGAGCACTTCGGTGCGCTGCAGGTGGCGGATCTCGGTGGCCAGCCGCTCGACCGATCCGGCGACAACGCCCAGTGTCGCGAAGAACATGGCATGGCGATCGCGCGGGATGACCTGGGTCGAGACCGGCTCAACGGTCAGCCCCATGGCGGCGGCGACATGGGCTTCGACGCGCGGATCGATGTTGGCGAAGGTGCCGACGGCACCCGAGATGGCGCAGGTGGCGATTTCGGCGCGCGCCAGCACCAGCCGCGCCCGGCAGCGATCGAATTCGGCATAGGCCTGGGCGAGTTTCAGGCCGAAGGTGGTCGGCTCGGCGTGGATGCCATGGCTGCGGCCCATCGTCGGGGTGTGGCGATGCTCCATGGCGCGGCGGCGCAGCGCCGCGAGCAGGCCGTCGATATCGGCGATCAGGATGTCGGCGGCGCGGGCGAGCTGCACCGACAGGCAGGTATCGAGCACGTCGGAGCTGGTCATGCCCTGGTGAACGAACCGCGCTTCCTCGCCGACATGTTCGGCGAGGTTGGTCAGGAAGGCGATGACATCGTGGCGGGTCTCGCGCTCGATCTCGTCGATGCGTTCGACCTCGAACTTGCCCCGCTCCCACACGGCCTTCGCGGCAGCGGCCGGGACGACGCCGATTTCGGCGAGCGCGTCCATGGCGTGCGCCTCGATCTCGAACCAGATGCGGAAGCGGGTTTCGGGTTCCCAGATGGCGACCATCTCGGGGCGGGAATAGCGGGGGATCATGGCGCTGGCGGTAGGAGCGTGGGCCGCGGGCGTCAACATGGGGTGGCCCGCCGCCCCGCGAGTCCCTAAGTCGCAAGCCATGTCCCCCGTCCGCGTCATCGTCTTCCAGCACGGCCTCGGCGCGCTCGACTATGCCGTGCCGGCCGGCATGGTGCTGGCGCCGGGCGATGCGGTCGCCGTGCCGCTGGGGCCGCGCACCATCACCGGTGTGGTCTGGGATCGCGACAGCGTCGACGCGCCGGACGTGCCGGCGGCGAAGCTGCGGCCGGTGCTGGCGCGGCTCGACGTGCCGCCGCTGGCGGCGCCGCTGCGCCGGCTGTGCGACTGGGTGGCGGATTACTACCTCGCGCCGCTCGCCGCCGTGATCCGCATGGTCTGGCCTTCGGTCGCCTTTCTTGGCGAGCGGGAAGTGACCGAATATGCGCTCGCCGGGCCGGCCCCGTCACGGCTCACCCCGGCGCGGGCGCAGGCGCTGGCGCGGCTGGAAGGCCGGCAGGGCAGCGTCCGCGACCTCGCCCGCCGCGCCGGCGTGTCCGATGCCGTCATCCGCGGGCTGGTGACGGCGGGCACGCTGCTGCCACTGACGGTCAGCGCCGATGCCGACCCGGCGGCACCCGACCCCGACCATGCCCCGCCGCAGCTCAGCGAGGCCCAGGCGGCGGTCGCCGGCGAACTCGCCGCGGCGGTGACCGGGGGCGGCTTCGCCCCCTTCCTGCTCGAAGGCGTCACCGGATCGGGCAAGACCGAAGTCTATTTCGAGGCGGTGGCGGCGGCCCTGCGCGCCGGCGGCCAGGCGCTGGTGCTGCTGCCCGAAATCGCGCTGACCGCGCCCTGGCTCGATCGTTTCGCCGCCCGCTTCGGCTGCGCACCCGTCGCCTGGCACAGCGACCTCAAGACCAGCGCCCGCCGCGCCGCCTGGGCCGCCATCGCGGATGGCCGGGCGAAAGTCGTCGTCGGCGCGCGATCGGCGCTGTTCCTGCCCTTCGCCAATCTGCGCGTCACCATCGTCGATGAAGCGCATGAAACGAGCTTCAAGCAGGAAGAGGGCGTCCATTACCACGCCCGCGATGTGGCGGTGATGCGGGCGCGGGAAGAAGCGGCGACGGTGATTCTGGCCACCGCCACCCCGGCGCTGGAAACCCAGGTGCAGGCGGCGAGGGGGACCTATCGCCACCTCGTGCTGCCCAACCGCTTCGGCGGCGCCGAAATGCCCGATGTCACCGCCATCGACATGCGCAACCATCCGCCGCAGCGGGGCCATTGGCTCAGCCCGCCGCTGGTCGCGGCGGTGACGGCAACGCTCGAAAAGGGCGAGCAGGCGCTGCTGTTCCTCAATCGCCGCGGCTATGCCCCGCTCACCCTGTGCCGGGCCTGCGGCAACCGCATCCAATGCCCCAATTGCAGCGCCTGGATGGTCGAACACCGGCTGTCGCACCGCCTCGCCTGCCACCATTGCGGCCATCAGACACCGGTGCCCGAAGCCTGTCCGGAATGCGGCGAGGCCGACAGCCTGGTCGCCTGCGGCCCCGGCGTCGAACGTATCGGCGAGGAGGTCCGCCGCCGCTGGCCGGAAGCGCGGGTGGCGCTGGTGACATCGGACACCGTCACCTCGCCGGCGCGGGCGGCGGCGCTGGTGGCGGCGGTCGAGGCGCGCGAGATCGATATCCTGATCGGTACCCAGATGATCACCAAGGGCTATCATTTCCCGGACCTGACGCTGGTCGGCGTCGTCGATGCCGATCTTGGCCTCGCCGGCGGTGATCTGCGCGCCGGGGAACGCACCTTCCAGCAGGTGGCGCAGGTGGCCGGGCGCGCCGGCCGCGGCGCCAGGCCGGGCAAGGTGCTGATCCAGACCCACCAGCCCGGCGCGCGGCTGATGCGGGCGCTCGTTGCCGGCGCGCCGCGCGATTTTTACGAAGCCGAGACCGAAGCCCGCCGCGATCTCGGCCTGCCGCCGTTCGGGCGGCTCGCCGCGATCATCGTGTCGAGCGAGGATGAGGCGGCGGCGCTGGCGGCGGCGCGGGCGATCGGCGCGGCGGCGCCGATGCGCGACGGGCTGGAAGTGCTCGGCCCGGCGGCGGCACCGCTCGCCATGCTGCGCGGCCGCCATCGCCAGCGGCTGCTGGTCAGCGCCCGCCGGACGCTGGCGTTGCAGGCGGTGCTGCGCGACTGGCTGGGCGGGGTGGCGGTTCCCGGCAACGTCCGCGTCATCGTCGATATCGACCCATATAGCTTCGTCTAGAGTCGATTGCAGTCAAGGGGAGTCTGTGCCGTCCCGCCGCTTGCTGCTGCCGCCCCCGGCGCCTAGCAGGGCAGCAGTGAAGCCCAAGCTCCTGACCACCCTCAAGGGCTACACAGGCGCAGCACTGCTCGCCGACAGCCTGGCGGGCGTGACCGTGGCGATGGTGGCGCTGCCCTTGAGCATCGCCATTGCCATCGCCTCTGGCGTGCCGCCATCGGCCGGCATCGTCACCGCCATCGTCGGCGGTTTCGTCATCTCGCTGCTCGGTGGCAGCCGTGTGCAGATCGGCGGGCCGACGGGGGCCTTCATCGTCATCGTCTATGGCATCGTCGAGGCGCATGGCGCCGCCGGGCTGCTGACCGCGACCCTGCTCGCCGGTATCATCCTGCTGCTGGCGGCGGTGCTGCGCCTCGGCCGGCTGGTAGCGATGGTGCCGGAACCGGTCGTCGATGGCTTCACGCTCGGCATCGCCATCGTCATTGCCGCCAGCCAGCTGGCCGACCTGCTCGGGCTGGCGGTGCGCAAGCTGCCCGCCGATTTCCTGCCGAAGCTGGCGGCGCTATGGGCGGCGCGCGACAGCGCCAGCCTGGCGGCGCTCGGCATCGGCGTGGCGGCGATGGTGCTGATCATCGGCTTCCGCCGCGCCGCACCGCGCGCGCCGGGGCTGGTTGTCGCCGTGGCGCTGGCATCCGGCGCCGTCGCCTGGTTCGGCCTGCCGGTGGCGACCGTCGTCTCGCGCTATGGCGCGCTCGCCGCCAGCCTGCCGATGCCGGCACTGCCCGTGCTCGAGCTTGCCAGCCTGGCGGCGGTGGCGCCCTCGGCCTTCGTCATCGCCTTTCTGGCCGGCATCGAATCGCTGCTGTCGGCGCGCGTTGCCGATCGCATGATCGGCGGCGCGCATCGTCCCGATGCCGAGCTGCTGGCGCAGGGCGCCGCCAATGTCGCCTCGGCGCTGTTCGGCGGCCTGCCGGCGACCGGCGCCATCGCCCGCACCGCCACCAATGTCCGCGCCGGCGGCCGCACACCGGTCGCGGGTCTCGTCCACGCCATCGTCATCCTCGCCGTGATGGCGGTGGCGGCGCCGCTCGCCGGCGCGCTGGCGCTGCCGGCACTGGCCGGGCTGTTGCTGCTGACGGCGTGGAACATGAGCGAGCCTGGCCGCTGGCGCGAACGGCTGGCAGCGCCAGTGCGCGACAAGGTGCTGATCGCGCTGACGCTCCTACTGACCGTGCTCGCCGACCTGACGGTGGCGATCGTCGTCGGCACACTGGCTGGCTTGCTGTGGCGGGCGCCGCAGGCCGAACCCCGGGCCCGTTGACCGAGCCCCGGTCCGCGCCGCGCGATCATTCCAGGGTGCGGGACAGGCGATCGATGGCGAGCGCCAGGCAGGTGGTAACGACGGCGATGGCGCTGGCATAGGTGAGCGGCAGCAGCCCGGTGACCGCCTCGCCGAGCGCGC
>JAIXZK010000048.1 GCA_027489695.1 Sphingomonadales bacterium | reverse complement strand
GCCTCGGTCTTCAGCGGTTTCGGCGCCGCGGCCAGCGCCGGGGCGGCGGCGCCGGTCATCAGCGCCGCCAGCAATGCAGTCCGGATCATGGTCATTCTCCCCCTTGTTCTACCGATCAATATTCGAAGCGGACGCCGATGCGGAAGACCCGCCCGAGGACATCATAGAGGTTGCGGTTGGTCTGCGGATAGGCCGGCGTGTTGTTGCCGGTCGGGCCGTTGCCGACCAGCACCGGATCGCTGTTGAGCAGGTTGCGGACATAGAGGAACACCTCCGCCTTCGACTGCTTGATGGTGAAGCGGTGGGTGATCGACGCGTCCATGTACCATTGGCCGCTGATGCGGTTGTTGTTGATGGTGCGCGCCTGCGCCGTCGATACCGGGCAGCCGGTGGTGCATTCGATGAAGTTGTTGTCATAGACGCCGCCCGAGAAGCCGCGGCCGACAAGGTTGAAGGCCCAGCGCTCGGTGTCGTAATTGGCGGTCAGGCGATAGTTCCACGACGGCGTGGCATCGCCGCCGCCGGCGTTCTGGCCGGCGAGATCGCGCGCCACGTCGATGCCGTTGTCAACCAGGTTGGTGATATAGTGCGAGGCGAGCGCGCGCACCGACAGCGCGCCGGGGCCGAGGTTGGTGCGGTAGCTCGCCTCGATGTCGATGCCGCGGGTACGCTGCCGGGCGAAGTTGAACGGCACCAGCCGGATCGAGGTGATGACGCTGCTTGCCTGTGCCGGGCCGTTGAAGGTGATGAACTGGCAAAGGTCGGCGCGGTTCTGTTCGAGGCACAGCGTCGTGATGGTCTGGGCGCTGATCGTGCCGATCGCATCCTTCAGGTCGATGTCGAAATAGTCGATCGAAGCGGCGAAGCCGGGCAGGAAGCGCGGCGTGATGACGCCGCCAAGGCCCCAGGTCAGCGCGGCTTCGGGGGTCAGCGCGGTGTTGCCGGTGGTCTGTTCGAGGAACTGGTCCGAACGCTGGCCGCCGCCGGGCAGCGGCACGTTGACGGTATTGGTGCGCGCGGTGCCCGGCGCGAACAGTTCGGCGAGGTTGGGCGCGCGGATATCGCGGCTGCGGGTGACGCGCAGCTTGAAATCCTCGATCACCTGCCAGGTCAGGCCGAGCTTCCAGGTCGAGACGACCCCCGAGGTCGAATAGCTGGTCAGGCGATAGGCGCCGTTGAAATCCAGGCCCTTCCACAGCGGGATCAACGCCTCGATATAGCCTTCGGCAACGTCATAGGCGCCGTTGGTGACGAGGTAGTTGCCATAGAGCCAGCCCGAGTTGAACTGCGGATCGACCGAGCCATTGACCCGCTCGCGGCGATATTCGCCGCCGAAGGCCAGGGCGACCGGGCCTTCCCAGGTGCTGAACAGGTCCTTCGTCGACAGGTTCAGCTGCACGACGTCCTGGCGCAGGCTCTGGTAACGCTGCGGCTGGGCGCCGTTGTTGAACACATAGTCGATCGCCGCCTGGGTGACGCCGCCGATGCCGATGCGGTTCAAGGGCACGCAGCCATTGGTCGGCGCGGTCAGGGTGGAGCGGCAGACGATGGTGCCGGCCGCGATGCCGGCGGCATTGCCGGCTGGGGCGCGCACCGCGTCCTGCGCCAGCGCGACGCGATCATTGCGCCAGGTGTTGGTCAGCAGCTCGTTGGTGCGGGCGATGCCGACCTGGTAATAGCCGTTCCACTTCCAGTCCTTGCCGAGCGCTTCGAACTCGCCGTCGGCGCCGACGACGAAGCGATAGACGTCGCGGCTGTTGTCGGAGCCGGCGGCCGGGAAGCCGTTGTTGCTGGTGCCGATGCTGATCGAATTGAGGTTCAGCGCCGTCATCTGCGAGACCAGCGCCGTCGGCAGGAAGGCGTTGTCGCGCTGGATGGTGATGCCGGTCGATGGCGTCTGCTGGTAGAAGCTCTGGCCGCTATAGCCCGAATAGCTGAACTGCGCGAAGGGCTTGAACCAGTCGGTCACCTCAAAGCTGATGCGGCCGAAGGCGTTGCCGCGCTTTTCATGCGGCGCCAGGCTGTTGGTGCTGACATGGCCTTCGCGGCTTACGAGGTAATCGCCGCCGATCATCCACTGGCCGCGGTTGGGGCCATAGTTGAACTGGTTCAGCGTCGCCTGGCCGGTGGCGCTGTTGATGGTGCCGAAATAGGTGCCGCGCAGCGGGCCCGAATTGATGATGCCACCCGGCGTGAACTGATAGGTGCCGATGCCGGCCTGGACGAGGCGTTCCGGCTGGCCATTGCCGGCGACATAGGCCGGGTTGTCGATCTGGAAGAAGCCGGCATTCTGCCAGCGGCGGTCATAGGTGTCGACGCCGGTCTGCTGGAAATAATCGCCGGCCAGCAGGATCTTGCCGCGGCCACCGGCGAAGGGGATGCCGGCGGTCAGGCGGACCGTATGGTTCGGTACATCGTCATAGGTGGTGATGCCATATTCATACTCGGCCTTGAAGCCTTCGTAATCGCGGTTGAGGATGAAGTTGACGACGCCCGAGACCGCGTCCGAGCCATAGACCGAGGAGGCACCGCCGGTGACGACTTCGACGCCCTTGATCAACCCCTGCGGGATCGTCTGGGTATCGACGATGCCGACCGTGGTGGAGGCGACCGAGCGTTGGCCATCGATCAGCACCAGGGTGCGCGCGGCGCCAAGCGCGCGCAGGTTGACCGAGGCGATGCCGGCCTGGCCGTTCGACAGCGAGCCCGAATTGGTCGACGAGGTCTGGCTGCCGCGCACCGAGGGCAGGGTATTGACGTAATCGCCGATATTGGCCTGCGGTTCGGCCTTGAGTTCGGTTTCGGTGACGATGGCGACCGGTGTCGGCGCATCATAGCCCGATCGGGCGATGCGGCTGCCGGTGACGACCATTTCCTCGGGCGCCGCCTCGGGCGCCGCATCGCTGGCGGCAGCCGTGACGACCGGGGCCGCGGGCGCCTGTGCGAAGGCCGGGCTGGCCATCCCGGCCAGGCTGCCGAGGCCGAGTGCGGTGCCGGCCAGCCAATGGCGGCGGCGGCGGTCGATAGTCGCGGTGATCATGATTCCCCCGGTCAATAGAATGCTCATGGCGGCGAACCGCCCTGTACATCCCCAGGGAAACTGGCCGATTGCCTGCTGGCGGTTGTCCCGCTCCTTCAGGCCCCGTATCAGTCGGCGCGGCAACGACACGAACGGCCGCTGCGCACCCGCAACGAATTGACTGCATTGCGGCCGGCAATGCAAGCCTTTGCTGCGATGCGAAGAGCCTAGCAGAATGCCCGTTGCGAATCCCGGCAAATTTCGGCAATGGTCGCGCCGCAAACACAGAAAATCATCGAAAGGGATTTGAATGTCGCGGGAATCGGTCGCGGACACGCTGGACCCTGTTGATTACCGCATCCTGCAGGAACTCGGTGCCGACGGCCGGATCTCCGACGTCTCGCTGGGCGAACGAATCAATCTTTCCTCGACCGCGGTGGCGCGCCGCCGTCGCATTCTGGAGGAAAAGGGCGTCATCAAATCCTATGGCGCCGTGCTCGATCTGGAAGCGCTCGGCTTTTCGGGCGTGGTCATGGTGGCACTCGAACTGACCTCGCAAGCCGAAAATGTGCTGGTCGAATTCGAGCGCGAAGTGGTGAAATGCCCGTCGCTGACCTATTGCGGATTTGTCTCCGGCGAGACCGATTTCCTGATCGTCATCCATGTCAGCTCATTGAACGATTACGACAAAATCTATCGCCGCGAGCTTTCGATCCTGCCGCATGTGGCGCGGATCCGCTCCTCCTTCGTTTTGCGCGAGGTGGCCAGGCGGGTCAATCCGCCGGCGGTGTTCGAAGCGCGGCGCTAGGAGCTGGCGCGCCCCTGTCACAATCGCACCGGCGCGCTAAGGTGAGGCGATGACTGTCGATACCTCCACTGCAGCCGCCACTACCGGCTGGCGCGCCGCGCTGCCCGAGGCCGTTCGCCCCTATTTCGAGAAGGGGCCGATGGGCGCGCTGCTGCTCGGCATGGCGTCGGGCTATCCGATCACCATGATCGCCGCGACGCTGTCGTCGCGCCTCACCGATAGCGGCATCGACAAGAAGACCGTGACGGCCTTCGCGCTGGCGCTGCTGATGTATAACCTCAAGATCTTCTGGGCGCCGGTGATCGATCGCTGGCGCCTGCCGCTGCTGGCGCGGGCGCTCGGCCATCGCCGCGCCTGGATGCTGGTGACCGGCATTGCCGTCGTCGCCAGCGTCACCGCGCTGGCGCTGGCCGATCCCGCCACCGATCTTGGCGCGGTCGTCGTGGCGGCGATCGCCGTCGGTTTCGCCGGCGCCAGTTTCGACATCGTGCTGGACGCCTATCGCATCGAAAATCTCAGCGCGGAACAGCTCGGCGCCGGCTCCGGGATGACGCAATATGGCTGGCGCATCGGCAATGCGCTGGCGGCGTCGACGGCGTTGATCGTCGCCGAACGCAGCGGCTGGACGATCGCCTATCTGACGACGACCCTGTTCGTGGCGCCGGCGCTGGTGGCGGCGATCTGGCTCGGCGAGCCGAAGCATCCGCCGGTGGTGCGCACCGCCGGCCGCGCCGGGGTGGTCGATGCCGTGCTGGCGCCGCTTGGCGATTTCTTCGCCCGCCGCGGCGCGGTGCTGACGCTGGCCTTCATCCTTGTCCACAAGATCGGCGATACCGTCGCCAATCTGTCGTTCCGGCTGTTGTTCAAGGACCTGGGGTTCAGCAAGCCCGAGATTGCCGGCTATGATGTCGGCGTCGGCTTTTTCGCACTGCTCGCTGGCATCTTCGTCGGCGGCCTGCTCTATCGCAGCCTCGGCATGAACCGATCGGTGCTGCTCAGCCTGGTGCTGATGGCGATTTCGAACCTCGGCTTCGCCGGGCTGGCGCTTGCCGGCCACAGCAATTTCGGTATGGCGCTGGCCATCGGCTTCGAGAATTTCAGCAGCGGCTTCGGCGGCGTTGCGGTCGGCGCCTATTTCGCGGCGCTGTGCGACCAGCGTTTCACCGCCACCCAGTTCGCACTGATCTCCGCGGCCGCCTCGGTGCTCGGGCGCCTGTTCAGCGCCGGCAGCGCTGGCGCGCTCATCGAGGCGATGGGGTTCGTTGCCTTTTACGTGCTGACGACGCTGCTGGCCCTGCCCGGTGTCGTGCTGTACGTATACATGATGCGGCAGGGACTGGTCGATCGGGTGCTCCGCCAGGGTGGCCCGGACAGGGCGTAAGAAGACAGATTGTCACATTTCCCGGCTAGGGGAGCCGTTCGTCCTGCCGTTCGCGGCGCTGTCGGAGTTCTCCATGGGTCGCTTGCTGCCCACTGCGATCGCCTCCCATCTGCTGGAAGCCAGCCCGCATCTGCATCGTGTCGGGCAATTGGATGTCCGCCTCGCCGTTTCCGAACAGGAAGTCGCCGCCGCCCAGGCGCTGCGCTACCAGGTCTTCTACGATGAAATGGGCGCGGCGCCGACCGCGGCGATGGCCCGCCAGCGCCGCGATTTCGACGATTATGACGCCATCGCCGATCATCTGCTCGTCGTCGATCATGGCGAGGACGGGCGGCCGCATGTCGTCGGCACCTATCGACTGCTGCGCCAGGTCGTCGCCCAGATGAACCGCGGCTTCTATTCGGCCGGCGAATATGACCTGTCGCCGCTGATCGCGGAATCGGCGAGCTCGGGCCAGCTGCTCGAGCTCGGCCGCTCGTGTGTGGCGCCGGCCTATCGCAACAATGTCACCATCACGCTGCTGTGGCGCGGCATCGCCAGCTATCTGCAGACGCACAGCATCGGCCATATGTTCGGCTGCGCGTCGCTGCACGGCGCCGATCCGGCGCTGCATGGCGAGGCGCTGTCCTATCTTTATCACAATCATCTGGCGCCGCCGGAGCTCAGGGCGCGGGCGCTGCCCGAACACCATGTCGCCATGGACCTGCTGCCCGCCGACGGCATCGACGCCAAGGCGGCGCTGCGCACCCTGCCGCCGCTGATCAAGGGCTATCTGCGCGTCGGTGCCATGGTTGGCGATGGCGGTTTCGTCGATCACCAGTTCAACACCGTCGATGTCTTTGTCGTCATGCCGGTCGGCCGCATCACCAGCCGCTATGCCGGGCGGTTTGTCGGCGCCAACGATCCTCGCTAGCATCGGGCGTCGCCAGCCCGGAAAGGCCGCCCATGCATCGCCTGCGCATCGATTTCGTCTCGGATGTCGTCTGCCCCTGGTGCATCATCGGGCTGAAATCGCTGGAGGCGGCGCTGCAACGCACCGCGGACATCGTCGCGCCGGAAATCCACTTCCAGCCGTTCGAACTCAACCCGGCGATGCCAGCCGAAGGCCAGAATGTCCGCGAGCATATTCTGGAGAAATATGGCGCCTCGCCGGAGCGTTCGGCGGCCAGCCGCTCGGCGATCCGCGATGCTGCCGCCGAATTCGGCTTCGACATCCAATCGGGGCCGGACAGCCGGATCTGGAACACCTTCGATGCGCACCGGCTGCTGCACTGGGCCGAAACGCAAGGTCGCCAGGCCGATCTGAAGCTGGCGTTGTTCGCCGCCTATTTCACCGATGGCCGCAATGTTTCGGACGCCGAGGTGCTGGTGGCAAGCGCCGCATCGGTCGGCCTCGATGCTGTCGCTGCGCGCGCGGTGCTGGCGGAGGGCGCCTATGCCGATGAGGTGCGTGCCGCCGCCGGCTTCTGGCGCGACCAGGGCATCAACGCCGTGCCGGCGATCATCTTCGACCGCCAGTTCGCCGTCATGGGCGGCCAGCCAGTCGATGCTTTCGAGCGCGTCATCCGCAAGATCGCCACCCGGGCGGCGGCCGCCGCCTGAAGCGGATCGACGTTCCCGCGCAATTACCCGGCGCTCTGGCCATTGGCGGCGAGCGCGGCGCCAGCAAGGTGCAGCGACCCCGTCACCAGGATCACCGGCGGCCGGGCGCGATCGGCGGCGCGGGCGATGACCGCCAGTGCCTCGGCGAGGCCGGGGCTCGGTTCGGCGGGCAGGCCGACATCGCGCGCCGCGGTTGCGATGGCTTCCGGCGCGTGCGTTGCATGATCGGGCACCGGCACGCCCAGCACCGAAGTCGCCCGCCCGGCAAAGGCCTTCAGGAAGCCGGCCGCGTCCTTGCTGGCCAGCATGCCGACAACAAGGTGCAACGGCCGATCGCCCAGCGCCGCGCCGCGGAAGACATCGGCGATGGCGCGGCCGGCGGCGGGGTTGTGGCCACCGTCGATCCACAATTCGGCGCCGGGCGGCAGTAGCGCGGTCAGCGGGCCGGCATCGAGGCGTTGCATCCGCGCCGGCCATTCCGCCCAGCCCATGCCGGCACGAAAGGCGGCTTCCGGCATTGTCAGCCCTTCGGCGCGGCGCGCCTGGGTGCGCAGCATGGCGATGGCCAGCGCGGCATTGTCGACCTGATGGCCGCCGGGCAGCCGCGGCATCGGCAGGCCGAGATGGCCTTCGGCATCGCGATAGTGGAGCTGGCCTTCATAGCTGGCGGCGTCCCAGTCCTGGCCGCGGATGGCAAGGCTGGCGCCGGCCACCCCGGCGACTTCGGCGATGCGCTGGGTGACGGCCTTGGGGTAGCGTGAAATCACCATCGGCACGCCGCGCTTCGCGATGCCGGCCTTTTCGCGGGCGATGTCGAGGATGGTGTTGCCCAGCCATTGCTGGTGATCGAGGCCGAGCTGCGCGATGCCGGTAACCAGCGGTTCGGTGATGACGTTGGTCGCGTCCATGCGGCCGCCGAGGCCGACTTCGACGATCGTCGCATCGGCCGGCGTGCGGGCGAAAGCCAGGAAGGCAACGGCAGTCGTCAGTTCGAAGAAGGTGATCGGCTGGCCGGCATTGCGGCCGAGCGCTTCGCTCAGCAGGCCGGCAAGCGCCTCGTCATCGATGATCTGGCCGGCAACGCGGATACGCTCGTTGAAGCGGATGAGGTGCGGCGAGGTATAGACATGCACCCGCCGGCCGGAGGCTTCGAGACAGGCGCGCAAGTAGGCGCAGGTCGAGCCCTTGCCGTTGGTGCCGGCGACATGGAACACCGGCGGCAGCCGCAGATGCGGGTTGCCGAGCCGTCCGAGCAGCCGTTCCAGCCGATCGAGCGAAAGGTCGATCTCGGTCGGATGCAGGGCGAACGCCGCCTGCAGCAGCGCGTCGAGCACCGGGTTCGATGATTTCGCCCGCTCCATCCGCGCGCCTGCCACGGGTGATCAGGCCGCGGCCGGCTGGCGCCGCGCCATCAGCAGGCCGATCAGCCGGGCGAGCGTGTCCTTCAGCTCGCGGCGATGCACGACCATGTCGAGCATGCCATGTTCGAGCAGATATTCGGCGCGCTGAAAGCCTTCCGGCAGCTTCTCGCGGATGGTCTGCTCGATCACCCGCTGCCCGGCGAAACCGATCAGCGCGCCGGGCTCGGAAATCTGCAGATCGCCGAGCATGGCATAGCTGGCGGTAACGCCGCCGGTGG
>JAIXZK010000286.1 GCA_027489695.1 Sphingomonadales bacterium | reverse complement strand
GGCCTCGCCGGGGGGCGAAGCCCCGCCTGCGGCCCCGCGCCTAGCCATTTCGCCTCTCCAGCCCATCATGACCCCTGAAATTTATGGGTCCGGACCCTAAGGCCCCAGCCGCCGGAGGCATCTTCATGGGATCTGACGCGCCCCAAGCGCCAACATCATCGTGACGAAGTTCGGGAAGCTGGTCGCGATCGGGCGGGCGTCGTCGATGGTGACGGGGGCGCGGGTGATGAGGCCGAGGATGGCGAAGCTCATGGCGATGCGGTGATCGAGATGGGCGGCGACGGTGGCGCCGCCGGGGATGGCATCGCGGCCATGGACGATCAGGCCGTCGGGCAGCTCCTCGACCGTCACGCCGCAGGCGGTCAGGCCCGCGGCCATCACCGCGATCCGGTCCGATTCCTTGACGCGCAGCTCGTCGAGCCCGCGCATCACGGTCGTCCCCTGGGCGCAGGCAGCGGCGACGAACAGGATCGGATATTCGTCGATCATCGATGGCGCGACCTCGGGCGGCACCTCGATGCCGGTCAGCGCCGACGCGCGGACGATCAGGTCGGCGACCGGCTCGCCGCCGACGTCGCGGCGGTTGGCCAGCGTGATGTCGGCGCCCATCGCCTGCAGCACGCCGATCAGCCCGGCGCGGGTCGGGTTGATGCCGACATTGGCGATGGTGATGGCGGAGCCGGGCACGATCAGTGCCGCGACCAGCGGAAAGGCTGCCGAGGAGGGATCGCCGGGCACGGTGATGGTCTGCGGCCGCAGCGTCGCCTCGCCGGTGATGGTGATGCGGCGGGCGCCATCGTCGCCCGGCTCGACGCGAATCGCGGCGCCGAAGCCGGCGAGCATGCGCTCGCTATGGTCGCGGGTGGCGATGGGCTCGATGACGGTGGTTTCGCCCGGCGTGTTCAGCCCGGCGAGCAGGATCGCCGATTTGACCTGGGCAGAGGCGACCGGCAGCCGATATTCGAGCGGCACCGCCGGGCACAGGCCGGTCATCGTCAGCGGCAGGCGGCCGCCCGGCGAGGCGGCAAAGCGTGCCCCCATCAGCCCGAGTGGCTCGATGACCCGGCCCATCGGCCGCTTCGAGAGGGACGCATCGCCAATGAAGGTGGCGGTGATCGGATGCGAGGCAACGAGCCCCATCAGCAGCCGGGTCGAGGTGCCGCTGTTGCCCATGTCGAGCGCGGTTTCGGGCTGCAGCAGCCCGCCGACGCCGACGCCGTGGATCGACCAGCTGCCGGCGGCCTCGCGGACAACATCGGCGCCCATCGCCCGCATCGCGGCGGCGGTGGCGAGCACGTCCTCGCCCTCCAGCAGGCCGGTGACGCGGGTTTCGCCGACCGCCAGCGCGCCGAGCATCAGCGACCGGTGGCTGATCGACTTGTCGCCTGGCACGGCGGTGCTGCCGGCAAGCGGGCCATCGGCGGCGAGGGTGAGCGGGACAGGGGCGGAATGGCTGGACATCGGGCCGGCGCTTTGACAGGGGCGGCGCCCTGTGGCAATGCGCCCGGCTTTCCGGGGCCGGTTTTCGTGCCCGGTATCCTTCCCGGTGGAGATGACATTGGTCAAAGCAGAATGGGGCACCAAGCGTGCCTGCCCGAAGTGCAACACGCGCTTCTACGATCTTACCAAGGATGATCCCGTCACCTGCATCGCCTGTGGCTATGCCTGGGCGCCGGAGCCGATCCTGAAGTCGAAGCAGACGACGCCGTTCGAATCCGCCAAGCCGACCGCCGCTGCCGAGGGTGTCGATGCCGTCGCCGCGGTCGACGAGGATCTGGACATCGATGCCGCCGAGGACGCCGAAGCGCCCGATGTCGACCTGGGCGACGACGACGACGATTTGAATGCGGTCGTCGGCGGCGACGAGGACGAAGAGGTCTGATCTGGGAAGTTTGAACGGGGAAGCCTGATTTTGGGCTTGCGTCGGCTGGGGCTTGGCCCTATTCGGCGCCTCCTTCACGACGGTCATGGGGCGTTAGCTCAGCTGGGAGAGCGCTACGATGGCATTGTAGAGGTCAACGGTTCGATCCCGTTACGCTCCACCACCGTCGAGACATCGAAACGGCGCTTCCGAGATTTTCGGAGGCGCCGTTTTCGTTTGGGGTGGGTGTCGGCCGGGGGTGTATTTGACCGGAAGCTCATGACCGGGAACGGCTAAAAATGGTGGGCAGCAGACGTTCCGGCTATTCCGGGCGGAGGCTAATTGGGACGTTTCCCGAACATGGCGTTCTGGCAAACGGGGCAGCAATCTAAAATTTGGGTGTCCCAAAACCTGCCCAACTTGAAGCTCTGGTTGATTCGATCGTCCGTAAATGGGGTTTGGCAACGACGACACCTCATTGTCATGAGAACAATGACGGCGAGAAAGACGGGGAGTACTACCCACTGGCTGCGGAGAAAGATGTATCCAACGCCGACAGTCAACCAGCCCGATTGGGCTACGACCAGCGCTGTTCTGGCAATTGCTCGTTTGGCTCGATTGCGCATGCCCCATTGCTGCCACGTTTTTGGAATGTCCGCAAATGGGCGAAAGCGGACATCTACGGATTCAACGTCGACGGTTCGATCCCGCGAGGCTCTACGCTCTATCCAACGGCTAGCCGCTTCGGGCCTCCGTTCGTGTTTTGCGGCAAGGCAAAGGGGGGTCTGGGGCCTCAGGCCCCAGCCGCCGGAGGCTCCTTGCCTTCTCCATCAACCGCCAACCGCAGCCCGTAACGACGCATCACCGCGTCGGGCAACGTCTCGCCCGCCGCCATCGCGGCGCGCAGTTCGGCGATCTTGGCATCGACCAGGAAGCGGTACCAGCCGGCTTGCAGGCCGTGGAAGACCAGCCCCTGCCAGCCGTCGCGGAAGCCGCCGCGCAGCAGGTAGCGGTAGAGGAAATAGAGCAGCGGCCGCAGCCCCAGGGGCAGGCGGTTGTAGACGCGATTCTTCAGCCAGCGCTTGCGGCGGGCCTGGGTCCCGATATCACCGGCGGGGCCGGCCACCGCCGGCAGCAGCTGCTGGATCGCTTCGCGGGTGGCATAATCGTTGTGCTTGGCGGTCCACCAGCCGAGCGAATTCAGGTTGATGTCGGCGAAATCCGCCTTGAGCGCCACGACTTCACCGTCGACGATGACATGTTCGTCCATCCAGCGCGCCTCGACCCGGCCGCGCCCCGTTCGCCACAAGCGGAGAATGCGCGTCGGGTAGAGGCCGCCATGGCGTACCCAGCGGCCGAGGAAATGGATGCGGCGATCGAGCGTTGCCGCGGCGGCGGCCGGGTTCGAGGCGATGAACGCCGCGACTTTTTCGGGCTCCAGCAGCACCTCGTCGGCGTCGAGGCGCAGCACCCAGCCGCCGGTGATGCCGCCATGATCCAGCGCCCAGTTGCACTGCGCCGCATGGGTGGTGAATTCGCGGAAGACCACTTCGGCGCCGGCGGCGCGGGCCAGGTCGCAGGTGGCGTCGGTCGAGCCGCTGTCGACCACCAGGACCTGCGCCGCGATGCCGCCCACCGAAGCGATGGCGCGCTCGATATGCATCGCTTCGTTGCGGGTCAGGATCAGGACGCTCAGCCTGGGATCAGCCATGCAGCGCCTCCGGCCGGGCATCCGCCGGCTGGCCGGCGAGCAGCCAGCGATAGAGGGCCAGCAGGCGATCGGCGATCGGCGTCCAGCCGAACTCGCGCGCCGCCAGCGCGGCACCGCGTGCGCCCATGGCAGCGCGTGTCGCCGGCGTCAGCGCCATGGCTTCGGCGAGCGCCGCGGCGAGGCTTTCAGGATCGGGCGCGACATGCCAGCCGGCGCCGGCCGCGGGCAGCGCCGCCCAGGGCGTGCCGGTGCTGGCGATGACCGGCAGGCCGGCGGCGAGTGCTTCGGCAGCGACGACGCCGAAATTCTCGGTAAAGCTCGGCAGCACGAACAGGCTGGCGCCGGCAAAGGCGCGGGCTTTCTCCGAATCGGCAATGGCTTCGGCGATATCGACGCTGGCGCCGATGCCGAGGCGCGCTGCTTCGCTGATCAACAGCGCGCGATGGCCGGCCTCCTCCGGCCCGACCAGCCGCAGCCGCCACTGCGGGAAGCGCGGCGCCACCAGCGCCCAGGCGGCGAGCAGGCCGGGCAGGTTCTTCACCGGGTGCAGCCGGCCGAGGAAGAGCACATGGCACGCGCGCTCGCCGAGCGACGGCACCGCATCCGGCAGCGCCACACCGTTCGGCAGCACGGCGATTCGTGCGCCGGGCAGACGTGCGGCGATATCGGCGGCTTCGGCCGGCGCGGTGGCGAGCAGCGCCGCGGCGCCGGCGAGCAGGCGGCGCTGATACAGGCCCCACGCCAGCGCCTTGCGCTGCCGTCGCCAGGCCAGCGCCCAGGGCGCCAGCATGCCGTGCGGGCTGACGACGAGCGGGACCCCGGCGCGACCGGCGGCGGTGTCGGCAGCGAGGTTCCACGGCTTCCACAGGCCATGATCGTGAACGAGATCGATCCCGGCGGGGAGGCGGGCAGCGAAGGCCCCCGCCAGCCCGCGCCAGCCGGGCCGCGCCAGCGTCGTCACCAGCGCCGGATCGGGGCGCAGCAGGTCGGGCGCATCGGCGGCATCACCGGTCAGCAGCGTCACCCGGGCGCCGGCGCGGGCCAGCGCCTCGACGAGGTCGCGGATGGCGCGCGTCGGCCCGCCATGGCGCGCGGCGATGCTGTCGACGCCGTGGACGATGTGCGGCGTCACGCCGGCACGGCTTCCGGTAACGGCGCGTCCGCCCGCCGTGCCGCCAGCACCGCCAGTCCGCCGCCCAGCGCCCAGATCTCGCCGGCGACCTGGTTGGTCGACAGGAAGATCACCAGCGTCGCCAGCGCGATCGGCAGTGCGGGAGCGAGGTCTGGCCGCCCGGCGATGCCGGCGCGTGCCAGCCGGCACAGGTTCAGATACCAGGCGAGGAACAGCCCGAAGCCGATGGCGCCCAGTTCCGAAGTGATGCGGATGATGCTGGTCTTGCCGGTGAAGACCTGCCCCTCGGCATAAAGCGCGACGATCGGATCGAGGAAACGGCTGGCATAGAGATGGACATTGCCGAGCCCGACGCCGGTGACGATCGCCGCCGGGTCGGCCGCCAGCCAGCGCGCGATGGCGACATCGAAATCCTCGACGGCGCCATTGTTCTCCAGCCGGTCAAGGGTGCGTTCGGCGAGCAGGTTGACGACGGGAATGCCGGCGCCTTCCGCCACCACCACCGCGCCCGCCAGCGGCACGACGATGGCGAGCACGGCGGCGACGATGGTGGTGCCGCGCCGCGCCACCCGCGTGCCGGTCAGCCACATCGCCGGCGGCAGTGCCGCCGTTCCCGCCACCCAGCCGACCGCGCCCGAGGTCGAGAAGGTCAGCAGGGTCGAGGCGAGCAGGAACAGCCAGAGCAGCCCCAGCCGCCACCCCGGCGGGCGTGGTAACGCCAGCGCCAGCGCCTGCAATGCGAGCATGCCGAGGATCAGCGCGGTGGCGAGGTTGCGCGGCTCCCCCGCCAGGCTGTTCATCCGGTAGATGTTGAGGCTGTCGAAAACGAACTGGCCCTCGCGCAGATAGGCCAGCGAGCCGCCCAATGCGATGTTGACGGCGCCGACCGGCAGCGGGTTGCTGCCGGTGCCATACCAGACCGCCACCTGCAGCCAGCCGATGATCGCCAGCACGGCGAGCGAGGCGAGATAGATCCGCAGCGCCCGCGCCACATCGGCCGGCCCCGCCAGCAGCAGCGGCGCCAGCACCGCCGGCGCCAGGCTGAACAGATAGAGGAGGATCTGGATGACGGCGCGCGCCTGCGGCCCGCGCAGCACGCCGTCACCAATGGCAAGGATCGGGATGAAACCGAGCTGTACCAGCGACCAGACCGTGGCATGGACCGCCATCGCCAGCAGCAGCCCGCCGCCGGCGATGCCCGCCGGTTGCCAGCCCGGCCGCGTCAACCGCACCAGCGTCGCCAGCACCAGGCCGGCCAGGACCAGCTGATAGGCAGTGACGCGCAAGCCGATATCGACGTCCAGCCCACCCCAGGGGATCAGGAAGATGGCGACATACAGCGTCGCGCGTGGCCGTAGCGCCCCGCCGACCAGCGCCGCGGCGAAGATGGCGAGGAGCAGCGCCGCCGCCATCAGCGGCCGTTTTGCGGTGCCAGGCGGGCGCGCAGGCCGTCGAGCGTCGCCGCCGGGCTGGCAAGCCGGCGGGCCAGCAGCCGCAGCGGGCCCTCCAGCCGGTCGAGCGGGCGCGGACCCCTGCCCAGCGCCTTGGCCTTGATGCGGGCAAGGTCGATCGCCATTGCCGCCGCCAGCCGCCCCGATCCGGTGATGGTGTCGCCATAAAGCCGGAACGCGCCGAGGCTTTCGGGCACATTGGCCATGCGCGCGCCGGCGACGGCCATGTCGACGAGCAGTTCAGCGTCCCAGCTGGTGCGATTGGCGAGGTTGAAGCCGCCGGCACGTTCGAACGCCGCGCGGCGGAAGAAATGGCCCTGCTGCACGAAGGTCATCGCGCCATGGCCGAAATCGGCCATGCTGACCCGGCTGGAGCGCATCCGGCGCTGGTGGCGCCCGTCGGCGTCGATCAGCACGCCGCGGCCGAGGATGGCGTCGAGATCGGGCCGGGCGCCGAAATGCCGGGCGACAGCGGCAAGCGCGCCGGGCAGCAGCAGGTCATCGGCGTTGATATAGCCGAAAATCTCGCCCCGGGCCGCGGCGAAACCCTTGTTGAGGCCATCGGCCGGGCCCTTGTCAGGGTCGAGCAGCACGGTCGAGATGCGCGAGCGGTGGCGCTCGATGATGTCGCGGCTGCCGTCGGTCGAGCCGGGATCAACGACGATGTAGTCGAGCGCCGGATAGTCCTGGCCGGTGATCGAGAGGATCGCTTCCTCGAGGTACCGCGCCTGGTTGAACGACAGGGTGACGATCGAAATCACAGGGGAGATGACGGGCAGCGCGCTCATCGCCGCCGCACCAGCAGGGCGAGCGCCGCCGCCAGCCCGGCGCCGAGCACCAGCCCGGCAGCGAGGATCGGCAGCATGCGCGGCGAACCCGGCTGGGGCGGCACGGTGATGGCGCCGAACGCCTCTGCCGCGAAGGGCGCCGGATTGCGCGCCAGCATCAGCCGTTGTTCCTGGTCAAGCAGCGTGGCGTAGAGCGATTGCCGCTGATCCGCCTCGCTGATGCGCGGCAGCCGCGCCGACAGCCAGCGGATATTGGCAGTGGCGCGCGCCGTGGCACGCTCGCGCATCAGCGCATCGGTGATGCCATGGATGCGCGCCAGCAGCTGAACCGCCAGCGCCGGGCTCGGGGCGTCGAGCGTCACCGTGACGATCGGCGAGCGCGGGTCCTGGATGACCGCGACATGGCGGCCGAGCCACAATTGCAGGCGATCGGCATCCGGCGGCCGCCACGCCGCCACCGGCGCGCCGGCCAGCCGCCCGACGCTGAAAGCGCCGGCATCGGGATCGAACCAGCCGCGGCCGTTCCATTCGCGGGCGAAGACGGCGCGCAGCAGCGCGCGGTCGCTGGCCAGCCGCGCCGCCACCGCGCGGCTGGTGACGCCCTCGACATAGAGGCGGAATGGCGTCGCCGGCACCGCCTCGACGGTGACCCCGGCCAGTGCCGCCAGGCTGCCGAGGGCGCCGCTGCCGCCGGGTTCCCGCCCGGCCGATGGCGCCGGCGCGACGCGCAGCGTGGCGGTGTAAAGATAATCGGCCTGGCGGAGGTACGCCGCGGCAAGCAGCAGGCCGATGGCGGCGCCGGCCGCCAGCCACCACCAGCGGGCGAGCAGCGCGCGGCCGGCGTCGGATATCCAGTCACGGGGCGGCGGCGCGTGCGTCATCGGTGGCGGCGCCGTGGCACAAAGCGCGGCGGGGGTCCAGCGGAGTGGCGCCGGAGGGCC
>JAIXZK010000063.1 GCA_027489695.1 Sphingomonadales bacterium | reverse complement strand
GCTCATGATGCGCTCGCCGGCGGCAGGCGACGAAACCGTGCCTTCCAGCACCAGCGAATCATTCGACACCGAAACACCGATATTCTCGGTCGGCATCAGTTCGGCGAGCTTGCGCTTCAGGCCCTCGGCATCGGGGACGACCATGATGTCGATGACCGCGATCAGGTCGCCGCGACGATCATAGAGCGCCAGATTGGTGGTGCCGCTGCTCTTGCCGAGCACATAGATGGAGGAGCCGGAGATCGGCACGATATCGGCGATCTTGTCATTGCCGATCGCCGCCTTTCCGATCGGCCGGGCCACGCGCAACGTCTGCGACTTGTTGATCGACAGCGTCATGGTCGCGCCGGACTGTGCCATCGGCACCAGCTCGGCGGCAGCAAGCGGTGTCGTCGGGCCAACAAGCCAGGCCAGCGCGGCGAACAACATGCCCCAACGCTGCACAAGTCCATAAGCCGCAACCATCCAGCCTGGCAGTGCGGGCTGCGCAAAATTCTGGCGATCGTGCATGTACATCGGCGGGTTCACATCGATTTCCAGTGGCGCTTTGGCCAGGGGCTTCATTGGCGTCTCGACCGGCAGTTTCGGCAGGCTTAGCCGCGGTTTCGGAGGCGAATTCATTGGACAGCCTCGCCAGTTTCGTCCTTGCGGCCGGCACGGTAGATTTCCATTCGCGCCGGCGGGCGTGGCGCCGGCGGCCCCGCCACCACCGCCACCGGCGTCGTGTCCGGGCGCGGCCGTGGCAGGATGCGGGTCACGGTGCCATCGTTCAGGTCATAGAGCTGGACGGTCTGCAGCGGGATGCGCGTATTGTCGATCAGGTTGCGCAGCGACAGGGACAGGGTACCGACCGTTTGGGCCAGTGCGATCTTCTGCGCCTGTTGCGGCGACACTTCGATCGTCGCCGTCCTGACGACTTCCGGTTTCTCCTTGCCGACATTGTTGTCCTGGCCCACGGCAAGCACGCGCGCCCCCTGGATCAGCTGGTCGGAATAGGGCAGTCCGGACTCGCCCGGATCGCGGGTCACGTAGACATCGACACGGTCGCCGGGAACGATGAAGCCAGCGACGCCGGCAGTCTCGCCAATCGGCACCGCCACGGCGCGCATGTCGGGACCGAGCAGCTTGGAGGCCGACAAGCGGTTCTCTTTGCCGGAGAGGGCGCTGGAGAGTACAAGTTCGTTGGCCGCGATGGCGCGCAGCGCCACGGCATCGCCGGCCATGGCATCGGGAATGCGTTGGAAGCTGCCCTGCGGCAAGCCTTCTGCAGGCCAGCGCACCACCTTCAATTTCTGGGTTTCGAGCTTTTCGCCAAACGCGATCGGCTCGGCGGCCACAACGGCTGGAACGGTGACGACTCCGCTGCTCGCGGCGACCTGGCGCGGGTCCGGGGTGAGCACAAAGCGGGCCAGGAAAACCGCTAACAGCCCGAGGGCGATGGCGGCGGCCAACATCAGCAGCGATGATCTGCGCATCGTTTGGATGCCCCCCCGAGCATCGGTAATCGAACTAGGTACTCGAGTGATTCAACCGGCTTCGGGCACTTCCAGAACCGATAGGGTTCGGTCGCGCCGGATCGAAACACGGTTCGGCAATCAGCGAGCCGACGAGACCGATCTCACGATCGGCCTGTCATAAACAGTTTACCTATGAACGCCGTTACAGATCCGCGCCCGGCGCGGGCTCATGCGAGCGTCAGGTCGCCGCGATCGATCGCCGGCATCGCCAGCGCACGATCGGGACCAAGCCAATCCGGGCTCGCGGCGTCGCCGCCGCGAGCCCGCGAAAGGCTTAGAAGCTGCCGGTGGCCTTGCCGGTCAGGGCGGTGCCGTTGCTGCGCATCGCGGTGTTCAGCGAACCGCCGAAACCGGTGGCGCCGGCGACGACGAGGCCACCGAGGACGGCGACGATGAGAGCGTATTCGGCGGCCGAAGCGCCGTTGGTGTTCTTGGCGAGCTTGGTGATGAGCTTGATCATACCCTGGTCCCTTTTTCTGTGGCCGTGGCCGTTTGCCCTGGCATCTGCCGATACGGCGGCAGACGTCAGATCGTTGAGGCTCCGGGGAGATTTCGTAGGGGTTAGCGCCCCCGCCAAGCGGCCCCCCGGTACACTCGGAATCTGATTATCTGTAAACGGGTAAAGAAACAATATACTTTTCGCGATTTAGGTGGGGTTGCTCACACGCTATCTTACCCGAACCTGAACGGATGCGGTCGAAAGAAACTTTAACTTTCCGGCGCAATCCATTGAAAAGTAAGATTTTCCATTTAGAGTGAAAAGCCTTCCTGCGCCGCTACGGCCGTCAAAAACTTGCCGTATGATCCATTAAAAAGTTGCCATTGCGACAAAGAATTCACCATGGTTAACGTTTTCGCGCCCAACATCCGCGCAGCCGCAAGAGCAGCCAAGCCAACTCACCACAATCGTGCCACAAACTCGCAAAGATTCCTGCGCGGCCTCAATTGTCGAAGCTGCTGTCTACCGCATTGTTCATGGCCGTGCGATTGCTCTGGTACGTCGTGTTCAGCGAGTTGCCGAAGGCTGTCGCGCCGGCCACGACAAAGGCGCCGAGGCTGGCGATGATCAGCGCATACTCTGTCGCCGTGGCGCCGCGCCGGTCTCGCGACAAGGCGACAAGGGCAGTCCCGACATCGGTCTTGCGCATGCAAAATTCCCTTCAACGCCTTCAATTCATTTGCGAATTCCGGTCGATGCAGCTGCCTTGGCAGGCGCGACCAGTCCACGGGCGTCATGAATAACCCGTCGGCGATGAATGAACAATCCATATTCGCAGCTTAGCGCGGCTTTCTCTCAGCTGGCGTTAGTTCGGCTCAGGTCGCGGCATTCGGAAACCGATCCATTGCAGCCGCTTGTCGCGCGTGCTGGAGCCCGACGTTTCACCCGCGACAAGTCCACGGAACCGCGCGGCCGTTGCGCGCATTTTACGGTCTGACTCGGCCGGACCCTTCGGCATCACGAGCCCTGGCACACCCGTTTGAAGGAGACCGACCGTGCGCAAGCCGGACGCCGTTACCGTTTTGCCTGCGCGCACCAAGCCGGTCCTGCTCGTCTTGTCCCATCTGCGATGGGATTTCGTTTTCCAGCGGCCGCAGCACCTGCTGACCCGCGCCGCGCGCGACTATCAGGTCTTCTTCGTCGAAGAGCCGGTTATCGAAGGCAATCGCCCGGGCGTTCGTATCCTCGACCGCGGCGGAGTCACCGTTGTCCAGCCCTTGCTGCCGCCCGATACCGACCCCGCAATCGCACGCCTCCACCAGGGCGATGTCGCCGAGCGCATCGCGGCGCAGGCCGAAGGTCGCCCGTTGGTGCTCTGGTACTATACGCCCATGGCGCTGGCGTTCGGCCACCGCATCGCCGCCGATGCGATCGTCTTCGACAAGATGGACGAACTGTCCGCCTTTGCCTTCGCGCCGCCCGATCTCATCGCGCTGGAAGGGGCGCTGATGGCTTCGGCCGATGTCGTCTTCACCGGTGGCGTGTCCCTCTACACCGCGGCGCGCGATCGCAATCCCGAAGTGCATTGCTTCCCCTCCAGCATCGACGCCGCGCATTTCGGCGCGGCGCGCGCCTCGGTCTCTGCCGATCCGGCCGATCAGCTGGCCATTCCCCGCCCCCGAATCGGTTTCTTCGGCGTCATCGACGAACGCATGGACCTGCCGCTGATCGCCGAAGTCGCGGCGCGCCGGCCCGACTGGCAGCTGGTGATGATCGGCCCGACCGCCAAGATCGATCCCGCCAGCCTGCCGCAGGCGCCCAATCTCCATTGGCTCGGCGGCAAGGCCTATGCCGACCTGCCGGCCTATATGGCGCATTGGGATGTCGGCTGGATGCCGTTCGCGATGAACGAATCGACCCGTTTCATCTCGCCGACCAAGACGCCGGAGTTCCTCGCCGCCGGCCTGCCGGTCGTCTCCAGCCCCATCCCCGACGTTGTCGAGCCCTATGGCCGGCGTGGCCTCGTCGCGATCGCCGCGACCGCCAGCGATTCGATCGCCGCCATCGAGCGCCTGCTCGCCGAAACCGGGGCCGAGCGCAGCGCGCGCCTCGCGCTCGTCGACACGCATCTCGCCGGCAACAGCTGGGATGCGACCTGGGCCGCAATGCAGACGCTCATCTCCGGCGCGCTCGCCGCGGATCGCAAATTCCCCGGCGCCCGGGCGTCGGTTCAGCAGAAGGAGGCGGCCGGTGTTTGATTGGTTGATCGTGGGCGCGGGCTTTGCCGGCGCCGTCCTGGCCGAGCGGCTGGCCTCGCAACGCGGCGAACGCGTGCTGGTCGTCGACCGGCGCCACCATATCGGCGGCAATGCCTATGACCATCACAACGAGGCCGGCGTGCTGGTCCACAAATATGGCCCGCACATCTTCCACACCAACTCCGATGCCATCCTCGAGCATCTCTCGCAGTTCACCAAATGGCGACCCTATGAACATCGCGTGCTCGGCATGGTCGATGGCAGGCAGGTGCCGATCCCGATCAACCTCGACACCGTCAACAGGCTCTACGACCTCGACCTGACCAGCGAGCAACTCGTCGAATGGTTCGCGGCACGCGCCGAAAAGCGCGAAAATATCCAGACTTCCGAGGATGTTGTCGTCTCGGTCGTCGGCCGCGAGCTCTACGAGAAGTTCTTCCAGGGCTATACCCGCAAGCAATGGGGCCTCGACCCCTCGCAGCTCGACAAGTCGGTGACGGCGCGCGTGCCGATCCGCACCAACCGCGACGACCGCTATTTCACCGACACCCACCAGTGCATGCCGCTGGAAGGCTATACCCGCATGTTCGAGCGCATGCTCGATCACCCGAACATCTCGGTGATGCTCGGCACCGATTATCGCGCCATCCGCAAGGCCATCCCGAACAAGCGTGTCATCTACACCGGCCCGATCGACGAATATTTCGACTATCGTTTCGGCGAATTGCCCTACCGCTCCCTGCGTTTCGAGCATGAGACGCTGGACCAGGAGTTCGCGCTGCCGACCGGCACGATCAACTATCCGCAGACCGAGGCCTTCACCCGGATCAGCGAATACAAGCACATGACCGGCCAAGTCCACCCGAAGACCGCCATCACCCGCGAATACAGCTCGGCGACCGGCGACCCCTATTATCCGATCCTCCGGCCCGAATCTCAGTTGTTGTTCAAGCGCTACGAAGCCCTGGCCGCCAGGACCAGGGACGTCTGGTTCGTCGGCCGCCTCGCGACCTTCCGCTATTACAACATGGACCAGGTCACCGGCCAGGCGCTCGCCACCTTCCGGCGCATCGACGAGGCGCTGCCGCTGGCGGGCGCGCGCAGCGTCGGCCGGGCCAATGGCGTGGCGACACAGTTGGTGGCACCGGCCGCGGCCTGATCTGCCTCCGGCGGCTGGGGCCTTGGGCCCCAGCCGCCGGAGGCCTCGTTTTCTGCTTCGAGGTTCCTGAATGCCCCCTCTCTTCGGCAGCTGGTTCCTCGGCGGCTTCGAATGTTCGGCGCACAAGCGGGCCGATGGCATTCGCCTCGATCTCCTGGCTTCGACCGGCCATGCCACGCGCGCCGAGTCGGATTACCACCTGCTCAACGCCCATGGCATGCGCGCCGCGCGTGATGGCCTGCGCTGGCATTTGATCGAGGCGCGGCCCGGGCGCTACGATTGGTCGAGCTTCCTGCCGCAGCTGCACGCCGCCCGCGATACCGGCACGACGGTGCTCTGGGACTTGCTGCATTACGGCGTGCCCAACGGCCTAGATGTGTTCAGCCCGCGCTTTGTCGATCGTTTCGCCGCCTTCGCGCGGGCGGCGGCCGAACTGGTGCGCGCCGAAACCGATGCGCCGCCGTTGTGGACGCCGATCAACGAGATCAGCTTCTGGTCCTGGGCCGGCGGCGATACCGGCGGCCTCAATCCCTTCGCGCGCGGTCGCGGCGGTGAATTGAAGCGTCAGTTGGTCCGTGCCACGCTGGCGGCAGCGGCCGAAGTCCGCGCTGTCGATCCCCGTGCGTGCATCGCCACTGCCGAGCCGATCATCCACATCTTTCCAGCGAGCGGCGACCCCGGCGATGTGGCGCGCGCCGCGGCGCACAACGAGGGCCAGCACGAGGCGCTCGACCTGCTGCTCGGCCGCATCGAGCCCGAACTCGGCGGCGACCCGCAAGCCATCGATATCCTCGGGGTCAATTTCTACTACAACAACCAATGGATCGACGAAGGTCGGCCGGTCTTTCTCGGCGACGGCCTGTACCGTCCCTTCTCCGATCTGCTGGCGGAATTCGCGGC